>CAZFFD010000004.1:48481-65856 GCA_964518035.1 uncultured Methanotrichaceae archaeon
CTCATTGTGCTTGCTGCACTCATTGTGCTGCTAACCGTACTCAGCATAGAAGATAACATAATTTCCCCCGGTATTTTGATGGCTATAGTAACATTACATAACTTTCTTGCTTGGTATTTATAGATTTCCCAAAGGAGGTTAGTTATCTATATAAAATTTTTTGACATTTTAATAGAGCATATTAGTTGAAATATTCATTTTTTTTAGAAAAGTTTGAGATAATTATTTCCTATGAAATAGCCAAAATATGTACTAAGAACCGCGTGGCAGGTACTGCAATTTTAGCGATATAGAAGTCTCTGCGAATCTTTATGATATCATTGCTCTCCGAATAGAACTACAGGAACATGTTTTTTCTTTGCCCATCAATAATCCGACCAAAAATTTTTACCATAATACTTCTTACTTTAAATTCGTATTTAAAATTCTTATTTCAAATTCGAAAATAGTTTAAATACTAGAAGCACATGCCTAAAAAAGCAAAAGGATTATAGTTATAGATAGTTCCCTGGAGGGAGGGCCTTGCATAAGAGAAATAGACTAGCGCTTATGATGATTATCCTGTTTTTTGTTTTTTCTATAGGACAAGCTTATGGCCTGTCTGAAATCAGCCTGTCAGCACGATACATATGTCATGTAGAACAAAATGTGCAAGGAAACGGTTTTTTTAATTCATATGTAAAAAATTACGTCCCTAATATGAGCCTGAGTAACATTGCTCATGGAAGCGGAGGTTATGATCATGAGTCCAAGCTCGACTCACGCAATGGGGCCAAATATGACGAAACAAATGCAGAATATACATTAGTGACGGATATAGGCACGACATTAATTGAGAGCATGGATTTCGCTTATGCTCCGATCAGCATGCAAATTAGCAAATATTCGCGCCCTATTGCATTTCAGTCAAAGGGTTCAGAAGCGACCGAGGTCAAGAATTACCGATCGGGCATCTCCATGAACGCCAGGTTCAACTATGCGGATACGCTCAGCAAGAATCTATCGGGAGAATTATATTGGAAGCGCGTAGATAACATAGATACTGAGGATTATTTCCAATCCACCTTGGACGACGAATCCAGAACCAAGCTAAATTTCGAGGCAGCATTCTCGGGCAGCGGACATGTGGGCGCAGTAGATAGCGAAGGAATCTCACAGGGTACAGAATTGCTGATCGATGAGGATTACAGAGGGACCTACTACATAACAAAGAATATGTCGCATAATGAAGTCTATACCTTAAAGCGATTGACCGATGAGTGGCTGCCCTGTTGCTCCGGTGGTTTTTCCGATATGAATGTCCTTGACAAAAAGCCCTTCAAGTCGGCTACAGGTGTCTTCGACTGCACCTGCTACGTAGCTCCGACTAGTGCCGAGTTCCCGAGAGTCTACTAAATCAGGGGAAGACATCCCTTAATCCCTTTTTTGGTCTTGTGCTTACACAATCTTTATATTCAATATAGTCCAATAAAGGAACCGGTGGACTCCTGTGGAGATGAGGTTTGACAACTACATTTTGAAGGCGTTCCTCGCTTCAGGGCTATTGTCTTTGGTGATGATGACGCTAGCTCTCGGACTGATTCAATTGTTCCGCTACGGTCCATCCCAGCCGTTATCTATTATTCTCACATTGGCAGCGATATCCTTCGTCCTCTCTGCCTCGTTCTTCGAACGCTATGAGGTGGGTTCCATCATGTGGTCCATGCTGGTTTCAATTATTGCAACACTGATGCTGACCCTGCTCTCAGGAGGCATAATGTACGGCATAACATCTCACAAGCTATCCTGGGAAGAGCTGCTCTCAGGTCTCGCAGTCTCTATGATTGTGGGCATGACGCTTCTATCCTATCTCAAGCGCAGCCTTGGCGAAATTGAGTATTGATTGAGTACTAATACTAAGAGCAATACTAGCTGGCTTTCAATGCCTGGCAAGATGGTGGACTCCTACGGCCGCAAGGTGACCGGCCTGCGAATCGCTCTGACCCCTCGCTGCAATCTCAACTGCATTTACTGCCACCATGAGGGAGAAGTCAAGCCGGATGGGGAGATATCAGATGATATGGTTGCGAGCGTTACCCGGGCTGCTGCAAAGCTCGGCGTGCACTCCATCAAGTTCACTGGTGGAGAGCCACTGCTGCGCCACGACCTAGCCGGACTGATAAGAGAGATGCCCCAGGAGCTGAATCTCTCTTTGACCACAAATGGCATTCTTCTGGCTGAGCAGGCCAGGTCCCTCGCGAAGGCAGGGCTCGACCGGGTCAATGTAAGCCTGGACTCGCTTAATCCTGAGACCTACATGGCAATAACAGGAGGCCGGGAGGGGGACCTGGAGAAGGTTCTGGCAGGAATTGATGCTGCACTTGACGCAGGCCTCACTCCAATCAAGCTCAATATTGTGGTCTTGAAGGAGAACGAGGCAGAGATCCCAGGCTTGATTGATTTCTGCAGAAAGAAGGGACTGATTGCGCAGCTCATCCAGCTCTTGGACCTGAGGCACCAAGGGATATCAGGAGACATCGATGCCATTGAGCGACGCCTTGCAAAGCAGGCAGACTCTGTCCATACTCGCGAGATGCATCGACGACGCAGGTATTTCATAGACGGCGCTGAGGTAGAGATCGTGCGGCCCATGGACAATACCGAATTTTGCGCGAACTGCACCAGGCTGCGCGTCACATCTGACGGAAAGATCAAGCCCTGTTTGCTCCGAAGCGACAACCTGGTAGAGATCGGCACCTGCGACTGCGAGAGGATCAAAGAGCTGCTGCAAGAGGCTAATCTCAGACGAGAGCCGTATTTTAGAAAATCGAAAGGATTATAGCACACGTAAATGACCTAAAACCAAACATTAGGGGCCTATTGAAATGGAGATGCCATTGCTGGGAGATATTGCTGTCATCTTTGTGCTATCAGTACTGGTTCTGTTCATTTTCCATAAGATCAAGGCACCTACTATTGTGGGTTTTCTGGTTACGGGAGTATTGGCGGGTCCGCAGGGCATGGGGTTGATCCAGGCTGTGGATCAGGTAGAGGTGCTCTCTGAGATCGGCGTTATTCTTCTGCTTTTTACAATTGGCCTGGAGGTATCTCTTAAAGATCTTATGAAGATCAAGAAGTATGTCCTGGTCGGCGGATCGCTTCAGGTTTCGCTGACGATTCTTGCGGTGTATGCTATTATGAGATTTATGGAGTATCCGGCTGGGACATCCATCTTTTTGGGATTTCTCGTATCCCTGAGCAGCACTGCAATCGTGCTGAGGATAATCCAGAGCAAAGATGAGCTATACACTCCGCAAGGCCGAACTATCCTGGGGATACTGATCTTTCAGGATATTGCAATAGTCCCTCTGATGCTCGCGACGCCTCTTCTGCCAGGAGCCATAGGCGATACAACTGATTCCTCGTTAGCCATTATCGCCAGAGGTTTAGGCTTGATCGTTTTGGTTATCATCAGCGCCAAATGGATTGTGCCAACCACACTCTACCATATTGCCAGAATTGGCGACAGGGAGCTATTCCTGCTGAGCCTCGTTGGAATATGTTTTGCAGTAGCATGGATCACCTCATTGGCTGGACTGTCGCTGGGATTGGGGGCATTTCTGGCAGGCCTTGCCATATCTGAATCACAATACAGCCACCAGGCTTTCGGCAGCGTACTGCCGCTTCGAGACGCCTTCACAAGCTTCTTTTTCGTCTCCATCGGAATGCTGCTGGATGTCAATTTCCTGATGCAAAATCCGCAATACATTCTGCTCCTTGCCTCAGGAGTAATGCTTCTGAAAGCCTTAATTGCCGGCACAGTAATTGCATTTTTAGGGCTTCCACTGAGAATCACAATCCTTGTAGGCCTTGCCCTGAGCCAGATAGGCGAGTTCTCATTTGTCCTGTCCAAAGTCGGCCTGGAGTATGCCCTTCTGTCCAAAGATATTTACCAGATATTTCTTGATGTTGCAGTGCTGACCATGGCGGCAACATCTTTCATCATATCAATATCCACTAAAGTAGCTGATGCCGCAACGCGTCTGCCGCGTTCCAAGAAATGGAATCATTCCGAACCACCCATAACCCCGAACATCGAGGTCATGAAAGATCATGTCATCATCGTAGGCTACGGAGTCAACGGCAGAAATGTGGCAAAATCAGCCAAGAATGAGGGGATACCTTATGTTGTTATAGACATCGATCCTGATATAGTTGATTCAGATCAAAGAATCAGTGAGCCGATTAGCTACGGGGATGCAACACAGGATTATGTTCTCAGGAATGCCGGGATCGCGAATGCAAGAGTAATGGTGATAGCAATCTCAGACAGGTCGGCAACTAGAAGGATTACGGATCTCGCCAGGAGAATGAATAGAGACGTATACATAATAGCCAGAACAAGATATATCCATGAGATAAGAATTCTGCAAAATCTTGGTGCAAATGATGTTATTCCTGAGGAATACGAGACATCGCTGGAGATATTTTCCAGAGTCCTTGAGAAGTACCAGGTTCCAAGAAAAAGAATTGATTCATTTATAGACCTCATCAGATCAGATGGATATGAGATGTTCCGGAGCATTTCCAAGGAGCCATTCTGCTCTTCGGACCTCAGCAACATCAGCAATGATTTCATAACCCTCAAGGTCTCCGAGGGCTCACTGGCAGCAGGAAAAGCCATCAAGGATCTTGAACTAGAAGAAAAGGGGGCCAATCTGCTGGCGATAGATAGGGATTCCCAGATAATCAATTATCCCGATGAGAACTTTGTGCTTCAACCTGAGGATGTGGTGATTCTCCTTGGATCAGAATCTCAGATATCGTCCTTTGAAGAATTGTTTAAAAAAGGAGCAGAATCATAATTGCGTAATTTTGTGTTCATACCCCTTGGCAGCTATCGGCCTTCTCTCCCCGTCCTTCTCAATCCAGATCCCTTCATTCACCACCTCACCGATCACCGTCAACTTGCACGCCCCGCGAGCCTCCTCCAGATCCTCCCGTCGTACCGTGAAGACAAGCTCAAAGTCGCCTCCTGCGCTCATCACCAGCTCTTGAGCGGCCCTTTTTCCCACGGCCTCTGAGAGCCCGGGCGCAATCGGTAGCGCATCCTCCTCGACCACAAAGCCCACCTGGCTCACGCCAGCGAGATCGGAGAGAGAGAGAGCGAGGCCGTCGCTGTTGTCCATCATGGCAGTAACGACTCCGCTCCCGGCTAAAGCCCGCCCTTCAGCCAGGCGCGGCTCAGGCTCCAGCAGCTTTTCGATAAATGGGCTGTCGAGCCTGCCCTCCTGCCAGGCGAGAAGCCCGCCACCGGCTCCGCCAAGCGTCCCGGTTGTGCAGAGCAGGTCGCCCTCCCGCGCGCCCTTCCGCCGGATCACCCGATCCTTCTCTACAAACCCTAGAGCCGTGCCGGTGATGGTCAGCTCCTGATGGCTGTCAGTGTCGCCTCCCAAGATGCGCGTGCCATAATAGCTGGCGCAGTCCCCGAAACCCGAGAACAGCTCGTCGATGAAGTAGAGGTCCGCCTCAGACGGCAGCCCTGCCGCAATGAGCACACCCGCCGGCTCTGCGCCCATAGCAGCGATGTCGCTCAAGTTGACTGCCACAGACATCCAACCCATCTGCCAGGGGCTCATGATATCAGGAAAATCGGTTTTTCTGTGCAACATGTCGGTGGTGACCACAAGATAACGCTCGCCTACATCGATCACCGCGCAGTCGTCATTCTCTACGCCGCCCAGGATCTCGGATATCCGCCGAATCAGATCCCGCTCGCCCAAGACTTCTTCCGACATGTATCGCCCATCTCCAAGCCAACAGCAAAGTTTTTGATTTTAAGAAGATTATTAACATAGTACCATGCCAGATTACAAAAGATTAATTGCTGCCAGGACTTCACGCCTGGACGCCGTCCTGATCTTACTGCTCTTCCTGCACCTGCTGCTCACCTCGCCAGCCCAAGCCGAGATTCGCGTCTGCTCCCAGGGGTGCGCTAACTCAACCATCGCCGAGGCGCTTAATGCCTCATCTACGGATGAGACAATTGTGGTTGAGAGCGGAACCTACCGCGAAATGCCAATCATCGGGAAAAAGATAAACCTACATGGCCTGGATACGGGTGACGGAAAGCCCATCCTCGTCCCCCCTGACGGCGAGCGGGTAATTTTAGCAGCTTACGGCGCAGTATTGAGCGGCTTTGAAATTGGCAGGGAAAAGAACAGATCCGGATCCGGTGCAGAAAGCAGAGATCCAGATGAGGGAGACTGCGCCCTGGAGGTTATCCTTCCAGCCAGCATCTATCTAAACGACTTTCTCGGCAATAGATCGGTCTGCGCAGAAGATGCTGCTATCTGGAACTCAAGCGCCGGCATAAACTACCAGTTCAACAGCCGGGTGCTCAGAAGCCGTCTTGGCAACTATTGGGCCGACTATAAGGGAAATGATAGCGACGGGAACGGAGTCGGAGATCAGCCCTACATATTAAACGACAAAAATATTGACTATTATCCGCTGATGCAACCTGCAGGAAACTATCGAATAGCTGATGAAAAGGAGACGACTGTGGAATTGATCAACGCCAGGGTAGGCGAGCCTTTCACCATCTCCCTGCCCTCGAACCCCACTACCGGCTACGACTGGACAGCCGATTACGATTACGTCCTGCTTAAGCTTGAGAATTCCTCGTTTGAGAGAGACGATCAAAAGGCTCTCCGCGTGGGCGCTGGCGGAACTTCGGTATTCGTCTTCACGCCAATTGGGGCCGGTAAGACCACCATCTACTTCGTCTACAAACGGTCCTGGGAGAACATCGCTGCCGACACAAGATCATTCCATGTGGCGATAACTGCCTGAGATGGATCTGATAAAAAAATCTTGATCAGGGGTATCCGACTATGACAGAGATTGGAAGGCTGAAGAAGAACGATACCACGGAAATAGTGGTGCAGAAGACCGAATATCGCGGCTCTGTGGGAATCGACGTCCGCGAGTATGTAACCAGCGAGAGATATACCGGCTGGTCTAAGAACGGAATCAGAATCCCTGTCGAGAAGTGGCCGGACTTCAAAGCGATCCTGGATCAGGTGAACCCGGACGAGAAGGCAGATTAAGCTGAAAGGCCGGAGAAGCTGGACAGCTGATAGGCCAAAAATGCATAGGCTGGGACCTGCCAGGAAGTATTTATATAGTGATCACCATCTATTCCTGGTCATTACAATCCTTAAGGAGATTTCAATTTGGCAAAATCCGATATCAAATCTGAGGCTGTAGCAGATTCCAATGCCGAGGCAAAGAAGCCTGCGGCCCCCAAACCGGAGGTCAACATCGGCATGGTGGGCCATGTCGATCACGGAAAAACCACTCTGGTCAAGTCGCTCTCCGGCGTCTGGACCGACCAGCATAGCGAGGAGGTTAAAAGGGGCATTTCCATCCGGCTGGGGTATGCCGATGCGACCTTCCGCAAGTGCCCAAACTGTCCTGAACCAGATGCCTACACTGTAGACGAAAAATGCTCTCACTGCGGCAGCGAGACCCAGGTGCTGCGCACTGTATCTTTTGTAGACTCTCCGGGCCACGAGACGCTCATGGCCACCATGCTCTGCGGTGCGGCCATCATGGACGGAGCGGTGCTCGTTATTTCCGCCAACGAGCCTTGCCCCCAGCCCCAGACCAAAGAACATCTTATGGCCCTCAACATATCGGGCATAGACAAAATCGTGATAGTGCAAAATAAGATCGACCTCATGTCAAGGGAACAGGTGATGGAGCACTACCGCCAGATCAAGGATTTCGTAAAGGGAACGGTAGCTGAGAACGCACCCATCGTACCAATCTCCGCCCAGCAGAACCTCAACGTGGACATGGTCATCGAGGCCATCGAGAAGACCATACCTACCCCTCCGAGGGACATCAACAAACCGTGTCTCTTGAAGATCGCTCGCTCCTTTGACATCAACAGACCGGGCGCAGCCCCGGAGAACCTCAAAGGCGGAGTCATCGGCGGCTCACTCAGCCAGGGCATACTGCATTCCGGCGATAAGATCGAAATCTGCCCTGGAAGGCTTGTCGAATACGAGGGCAGAAAACAGTGGGTGCCTATCCAGACCAAGGTTGTGACACTTCTAGCAGGCAAAAAGGTCCAAGATGAGATCACACCGGGAGGCCTCATGGGCGTTGGTACCCAGCTTGACCCAATCATGACTAAAAGCGATGCTCTGGTGGGACAGGTTGCCGGAGAGCCAGGAAAGCTTCCACCCGCAAAGAGCGCATTCACTATGAACATGCAGTTATTGGATCGAGTAGTAGGAGTAACCGATGAATCCAATGTCGAGCCCATCCACTCCAGCGAGCCCCTGATGCTTAATGTCGGGACGGCCACAACCGTAGGCGTTGTGACCAGCGCTCGGGAAGGCGGCATTGTCCAGGTGCAGCTCAAGAGGCCGGTCTGTGCCGATAAAGGAGATCGAGTGGCAGTCAGCAGGCGGATTGGTGCCAGATGGCGTCTTATCGGCGTGGGCACCATAACCGAGTAGAATGACTGTGAAGAACGATTCCGGTAGCATTAAAGTCATCCTCGATACCAACGCGTTGATGGTGCCTGAGCAGTTCGGTGTTGACATATTCGGTGAGCTTTTGCGCCTCGGATATGCCCACTGGATGGTCCCGGCATCCGTCCTCGGAGAGCTTCGCTCCCTGGCCAGAAATGCCGATAAAGGCAGAGATAAGACGGCTGCCAGGGTGGCTCTGGGCTTGGCCAAGAGCTGCGAGGAGATCGGAGAAGACAATTTTAATGCCGACATGGCGATCGAACAGCTAGCCCAAAAGACGGGTGCGGCAGTCTTTACCAATGATAAAGCCTTAAAGAAAAGGTTATTTAGTAAAGGCATCACCGTAGTATACCTGCGCCAGGGGCGATATCTAGAGGCGACGAAGAAGGAGTACTGATGTATAAAAAGATGAAGCTTAAGGGTGTGGCCAAGATAGAACCGGATCATCTGGGTGATCCCCTCGAAGCGGCAGTAGACAAGTCACTGCGCGATAAATACGAGGCAGTAGTGGACAAATCACTGGGTACCATTGTGGCCGTGCTCGGAGCAGATAGCATAGGCGAGGGTCATATCCTGGCAGGGGACGGGTCCATCTACTACGAGGTCAACTTCGAGGCCATTGTCTTCAAGCCCGAAATGCAGGAGATAATTGAGGGAGAGGTGGTGGAGATCGTCAAATTCGGGGCTTTCCTCTCCATCGGGCCGTTCGACGGCCTCCTGCACGTAAGCCAGATCACCAATGAGTATATATCGTATGATGAAAAGAACGCGCGGCTGGTCAGCAAGGAATCGAGCAAATCTCTAGGCGAAGGAGATCGGGTTCGAGCCAGGATCATAGCCGTGAGCCTCAATGAAAAGGAGCCTCGCGAGAGCAAGATCGGGCTTACCATGAGGCAGACGGGTCTCGGCAGGCAAGAGTGGCTTGAGGCTGAAACCAATGAAAAGGCAAGCGATGAGACAGAGGCAAAATGACTGAGCAGGTATGCAGAGAATGTCGTAGAATCGTTGAGGGTCAGATATGTCCCATCTGCAACTCGGCCTCGCTTTCTCGTGACTGGAGCGGGTACGTCGTGATCATCGATCCCAAGGAGTCGATCATCGCGCAAAAGCTGGAAATCACGCTTCCCGGCAAATATGCGTTGAAGGTGCGTTAGAATTGCGTCTGCTTCTTTTGCCAGATGAGCTGAGGTCTCTGCTCAAAGAGCCTTTGGGCAGGCTGTATAAAGGAGACGGCCTAGAATGCGTGAAGGCCATGAAAGATGAGCTTAGCTCTGCCAGGAAGGTCGCCGCCATCGGCGATATGACCGCATTCTATCTCTTGAAGGGATCAGTTGTACCGGACCTATTGGTAGTGGACAATAAGACCAAGAGGATGCCGGTTTCCGATCATGTCTTGGAGAACCTGAATCACGAAAGCTATAAAACGATAAGAGTACAAAACCCGCCGGCGACTCTCAGCAAAGAACTTATTGATCTGATCCAGACGTCTCTAGATAGCGATGAACGCATTAAGATTGTAGTCGAGGGCGAAGAGGATCTGGCAACGCTTCCAGCCATTCTCTACGCTCCGCTGGGCTCCGTCGTCGTCTACGGTCAGCCCAATGAAGGAAGCGTTCTGGTTGATGTTACTAGCGAAAGGAAGCAGCATATCGAAGAATTTATGAAGCGAATGATTGTGGAGGAATGAAGTTGGATATACAGGTATTAAATGAGAAGAACAATCCCATCCTGAACCGAAGGGAGATTGTTTTCAAGGTTACTCACGATGAAGCCACACCATCCCGAAAGGTGGTCGTGGAGAGGCTCGCAGCCACACAGAACTCGAAGGTTGGCCTGGTCTATGTCGATAGCCTGAAGACTGAGTTTGGAAAGCGCGAGACAATCGGATACGCCAAGATCTACGAGACTGCCGAGAGGGCAAAACAGATCGAGAGAGATCACATCATCGAGCGCAATACATTTGCCAAGCCAAAAGAGGCAACTACGGAGGCAAGCTAGATGGCAGCTAAGAAGGGTGCCAAGAAGGGCGAGGTCAAGGGCGTCTCCAAATACTACGAACTGTCCGGAAACGCCATCAAGTCCAAGAAATCGGTATGTCCCAGGTGCGGCAACGGCGTATTCCTGGCAAGCCACGCAGACAGGCAGAGCTGCGGCAAGTGCGGCTACACTGAGTTCAAGAAATAGACCTGGACGTCGGGTCTCATTCTTGGACCTGATTTTACCATTTTCTCTTCAAGTCCGCAGGGTACCTATTTAAGGGTGGAAAGCACAATTAGCAGCGGGTGTTTATTTGGCTGAATTTGCTTCATCTACTCTTATTGCCCTGCTGCTAGCTTTTGTCATATTGTCTCAGGCCATTAAGATAGTTCGAGAGTATGAGCGTGTGGTGATATTTCGTCTTGGACGCTTTTCAGGTGTGAAGGGTCCTGGCATATTCCTCATCATCCCTATCATCGATCGAGTCATACTCCTGGACCTGAGAGTCTTTACAATCGATGTGGCCAAGCAGGTGGTCATCACCAAGGACAATGTGAGCGTAGAGGTGGACGCGGTCATCTATTACCGGGTGGTCGATCCGTCCCGAGCAGTGATTCAGGTTGAGAATTACAAGCTCGCCACATCTCTCCTGGCCCAGACCACATTGAGAGATGTTTTGGGCCAGATTGAGCTTGATGATCTGCTCTCCAAGCGGGACGAACTGAACAAGAAGCTCCAGGAGATCCTGGACAAGCACACAGACCCCTGGGGAATCAAGGTGACTGCCGTTACGCTTCGGGATGTGTCCTTGCCTGAGTCTATGAGAAGAGCAATAGCCAAACAGGCCGAGTCTGAGAGAGAGAAGAGGTCGCGCATCATCCTGGCCGATGGTGAGTTCCAGGCCTCCAAGACCATGACAGACGCTGCCAGGCTTTACGAAGAGGTCCCTGCGGCACTCAAGCTGCGCGAGCTGCAGACGCTCGTCGATATCGCCAGAGAGAAGACGCTGATCGTTGTCACGCCGAGCGGCGACGTTGGGACAGGATCTACTGCAGGCCTGACTGCCGCCCTTAACCGCGAGATGACAGAGAGAGAGACCATCAGAAAAGACGATGCTCGAAAGGATGCTCTGAGAGATGCAGCCAATGAGGCAACCAGAATGAGGAGATGATTTCTCGTGGAGATATGCCGGTCAGATCTGAGAGCCGTGGAAAGAGTGGGCCGGCGTTCTCCCTGCAAGAAATGGAAAGCCGCGCATGACATTCATTCGCCGCTATATCTTTTATTTATTCTCTGTCTCGTTCTCACGCTGTCTGCGCTACCCCTCGCCTCTGCAGATAGCACTTCTGCCAACAGCTCCGGCCCGGTTCTGGCTGTAGAGCTACAGGGGCCCATCACCCCGGCCAGCGATGACATCATGGCTGCAGCCCTGGAGGAGGCAACGAGGATCGATGCCGCTGCATTGATGCTTCTTTTGGACACGCCCGGGGGAGGCCTCACCGAGACCTACGAGATTCTCAAGCTCATGGAAGAGTCCGATGTTCCCGTCATCGGCTACGTCCATCCTCAGGGAGCAGCCGCCTGGTCGGCGGGTACACTCATCCTGATTGCATCTGATCTGGCTGCCATGGCACCGCACTGCATCATCGGCTCGGCCCAGCCTGTCCAGCTCTCGGTTTCTGGTGAGACCAAGCCGATTAATGACAGCAAGACCACAAATGCAATAGTGGCCCTGATAGAGGAGAAGGCAAGATCCAAAGGGCGAAATGAGACCGCTGCGAGACAGTTTGTGCTCACTAACCTTAACCTCAACGCAGAAGAGGCAAAAGATTACGGAGTAATCGAGTACATTGCAGCGTCACCAGAGGACCTTCTTCACCAGATCAACGGCACCCGGGCCAAGAATGTCACACTAAGGACCGAGTCGTCCGAGGTACTGTACTTCGAGATGCCCGCCAACCTGTGGCTTTTAAAGATGCTCTCGGATCCGACAATTGCAGGTCTGCTCATGCTTGTGGGCCTTTATGCTCTGGTCTTTGGCCTCTCAAGCCCAGGCATAGGCTCGGAGGCGTTGGGCGTCGTAGCCCTGGCATTGGGCCTGATTGGCCTCGGATTTAACGTGAACACCGGAGCGATATTTCTATTGCTTCTGGGCCTCGGCCTCATACTTGCAGAGCTGCACAGCCATTCATTCGGAATCCTGGCTGTGGCTGGGCTCGCCTGCGTGATCGTGGGAAGCATCCTATTTGTCCCCACGGGCTTTCCTGAGTGGTATGTGCCCGGAGGATACCAGAGATCGATGGCATTAGCAATCATCCTGCCCTCGCTGATCTTGGGCGCATTCCTGGCTTTTGCCATCTACAAGATCGCACTCGCTCGATTTGCACCTCCGGCCTCAGGCCGGCTGGTTGGCGAGACTGCTGAGGCCATAGACAGGCTGGACCCGGAGGGCTACGTGCTCTTCCAGGGAGAGTACTGGCTCGCGGAGGCAGAGCAGACTGTGGAGAAAGGAGAGAAGGTGATCATAATGGCCAAGGACAGAGAGAGGCTGCGAGTGAAAAAACTCGTTGCCTCGTGATATTCTATCGTTCATCTTGTCGCGGTTTCCTCGACCTCAGACCCCATCCGCTAGGAGCACGTTCAGGAATCAGGCACTTCCTTCCCTGGCCGATGAGGTCCAGCCGCCCGGCCATCTGCAGCCCCTCTTTGACAAAATCATAGTTCCTGGGATTTCTGTACTGCAACATAGCCCGCTGAATTCTCTTCTCCCGGCCTTTGGGCACATGGACAGGCATCAGTGTGAATGGGTCAAGGCCGGTGTAATACATCGCAGTGGAGACTGTCATTGGGGTAGGAGTAAAATCCTGGACCTGCTCGGTGTACAGAGCATTATCACGCAGATACTCGGCCAGCTCTACCATATCCCGGACAGTGCAGCCGGGATGCCCGGACATGAGATAGGGAAGGACGTACTGCTCGCGTCCAACTGCCCGCGAGGCTGCGGAGAATCGCTCCCGGAAGGCATCAAGAACCTCGCGTGGGGGTTTGTGCATGCATTCCGTGACCGGGCGAGAGATGTGCTCAGGAGCGATCTTGAGATGGCCTGAGACATGGTATCGGCACAGCTCCTCCAGATAAGGAGAATTGTCGGCCATGATCAGGTCATGCCTGATCCCGGAGCCTATGAAGACCCTTTTTACTCCGGGAATTCTTCGGATCCGGCGCAGGAGGTCCACCTGACGGGAATGATCTTTGTTCAACGTCGGACAGTCTGCTGAGCAGAGCTTATCAGGGCACGCCCCATGCATCCAGCGCGGGCAGGAGAGGGAGTACATGTTGGCAGTCGGCCCGCCCACATCGGATATGATTCCTTTGAAGCCCTTCATTCTCGTGAGCCTGGCGGCCTCGCGCAGGATGGAGTCTGCGCTTCTGCTCTGGACGATCCTGCCCTGATGGTGGGTGAGGGCACAAAATGAGCAGGATCCGAAGCATCCCCGGTGGCTGGTGATTGAGAAGCGCACAGGCTCTAAAGCCGGTACAGGCTCGCGGTAGGATGGATGAGCAGCTCTCGAAAAAGGCAATTCGTAGATTCTGTCCAGCTCAGCGGTGCGAAGAGGCCGAGCCGGGGGGTTCTGAATGATGACCGTTTTTGGATGAGGCTGGACCACTGCCCGACCGTGAAAGGGATCCTGCTCATGATAATGCAGCGCGAAGGCCTGGGCGTACGCCCTCCTGTCAGCCGAGACCTCAGAAAAGCCGGGGATGATCTTAGAGTCCAGGAGCGTTTCATCCCGTTTCTTCCAGGAAGCGACCTCCTCCTTGACAGTCGTTCCGGCAACATCCCGGATCTCCTCGATCCTCTCGCCCTTCTCCATGCGCAAGGCCACCTCTCGAAGAGGGTTTTCGCCCATACCGTAGATGATCATGTCTGCAGGAGCGTCAGCCAGAATGGATTGCCGGACAGAGTCCGACCAGTAGTCATAATGGGCAAACCGACGCAGGCTAGCCTCGATGCCGCCTAAGACAATGGGCACGCCTGGAAAGAGAGCATGAACGCGGTTGGTGTAAACGATGTCCGCTCGGTCCGGTCTTTTGAGTGCGCCTCCTGCAGAGTAGACATCGCTATTTCGCCTCTTCAAGTTGGGTGTCAGGTTGTTGACCATAGAGTCCACGTTTCCAGAGGATATGCCGAAGAAGAGGCTGGGTCGGCCCAGACGGAGAAAGTCCTCATCCTTCTTCCAGTCAGGCTGAGCGATGATGCCCACGCTGTAGCCAGCATCCCAGAGCACCCGACCGATGAGGGCTGCGGCAAAAGACGGATGATCGACATAAGCATCTCCGCTGATGAGGATGACATCGAACTGATCTATCCCCAGCTCTTTCGCCTCCTTCATGGACATGGGCAAAAACGAGGGCTGCTCAATCATCTGGATGTACGTTAAAGGGCTCTCGTCATAAAGCCTTCCCAGGATGGCGGGACAAGGGAAAGAAGACATTCAATTATGCAAACTTGGGCAAGTTTTAAAAATTAGAAGCTGAATAGTAATGCTAGGGAAGGGCAATGAAGCATACAGCGAAGCATTTGGCAGTGCTGGCAATGGCGGTCATCATTTTTACATCATGGACAGAGGCGGCGGTGATAGAAGTCAATTCCGGAGAGAGCATCCAGGCCGCTGTAAATCTGGCAAGTCCTGGAGACACCATATCTGTTCAGAGCGGGGTATTCAGAGAGAGCCTGAACGTGACCAAGCCCATAGCTCTGGAGGGCATTGGCCGGCCTCAGATCGATGCAGGGGCAACAGGCAGCGGAATAACTCTCTTTGCAGACGGGTCAACCATAACGGGTTTTGATATCAGAACCACGAGGCGCACAGGCATTTATGTCATTTCAGATAATAATATTATTGAAAACAATACAATTAGCAGTTGCCTGGACGGCATTCGTCTCGATCGGGCACAAGCCAACCAGATTGCCGCAAACGACATCAATAACAACACCAACGGCATATTTCTTTATGCATCAAACGCAAACACAATTGCACACAATAATATCCGGGACAACAACATCAATGAGGAGAGCGATTGCGGAATCGCGCTCGCCTATTCCGGGGACAACATCATCCAGTACAACGATCTGACGGACAACGGCGACTCATCCCTCTCCCTGCGATCGTCTGAGAACAATACCCTTCGGGGAAATATCATCAGCAATAACGACTGGTACGGCATCTCACTGTCCGAATCCAGCAACAAAAATCTGATCGAGATGAACAATGCCGTCGGAAACAAGGATGCAGGGATCTATCTGGACAGCTCGCGGGAGAACACCATCATTGAGAACATAGCCTCAGACAATTCACGGGGCATCTATCTATCCTTCGACAGCAATAACAACCTTCTGCAGAACAACAATGTCTCATCTAACGGAAAGGGGATTCATCTGGCCAATCACAGCAGCAACAATACTCTGGAGAACAATACGGCGAGGAAGAACGGATACGGCATCTATCTCACATTCTCAGCCGGCTGGAATCTGATCTTCTCCAATCATCTCATCGCCAACGGCCATAATGCCTATGATCGGGGCCAGAGCAACCGCTGGGACAACGGCCAGACAGGCAACTACTACAGCGATCTGGGCAGGATATTTTACGTCCCGGGAGGGACAGGGATAGACAGCTACCCAATGACTGAGCCGGAGCAATAAACCTTCCTGCGGAGTTGAGATTTCGATAGTGACTGAAACAGAAAGACTTAAAGCAATAGATATGAACACGCAAATGTGCTTCGTGAAGTTCAAAATCTGAGAGCATTCGCAGTCTTAGCAGTTATACTCATTCATGTTACTGCATCATTTACAAAAGTGGGACATCTGACATATGTAACAGGGATCGCCCTTGTATTGGATTCTGCAGCACAGGTTGCAGTGCCGTTATTTGTCTGCATATCGGGTTTTGTTTTATCGTTGAAAAATTATTCGTTAAGCACATTCTATTTTAAAAGAGCATTGGCAATATTGCCAGCATATCTTTTATTTTCGGTCTTTTACGCCATGTACTTTCATAAACCGATCCTCAATTCAATACTAGACGGAAATGCAGCATATCATTTGCATTTTTTTATTATTATTTTTGGACTTTATATTATATGCCCATTGATCATGCGACTTTATTTCGGAAAAATAACTCTCATAGCATCATTGTTGATGCAATTGTATTTCTGGAATCTGCCTTATGTGAGCTATATCAAAACAATGCCCGTTTGGTTTTATAGCTGGATAGGATATATATTTTATTTTGTCGTGGGAATATATATTTGCAAGAACTATGCGAAAATTCAGAAAATTTTGGAGAATATGCCTATGATATATATTGTGGTACCTACTATTATATTATGGGTGGTGAGGATACTTTATTGGCTTAAAAACTATTATAAGATTGATTATCAAATAGGTATGTTGCAGATCGTGTGGATAAATAAACTTATCACCATAGCATTATTTGTAGGCATATTTACGACTGCATATAAATTAGTGCAGCATGAGAAATCCCAGATTCTCAAAAAGATCGGCGACTATTCATTTGGAATATATCTCGTGCATGTGCTTATATTAGATAAAACTGTTCAGATGTTATTGAGATATAACATAGATCAAACCGAACCACTATTTTATATATTTTCATTTATGAGTACGATTATCATAAGTTATGTCATCATTGACATTTGGCATAGCATCAGAGAACGACTGAGTAGAGGGCCATTTAAGCAGGTCATGTGACTTCCTCCCATGCCCCTGAAGGGGCAGGGCTTCCTATGTCATCGATCTAACTTGCTTTGATGATTTGCACAAAGTAGGGGTCGGATCTTGAT
>CAZFFD010000005.1:0-55355 GCA_964518035.1 uncultured Methanotrichaceae archaeon
GCTGGGGCTCGATCTCAGAGACTCTGCCTGGCAGAACAGATAAAGCTGAATTGGCAGAAGGAATCGTTATCTCAGAAGCCGAATTTTCAATCTCGGCATTTTTCAGAGCTAGACCCACCAGCTCAAATTGGTCTATTTTAGGAGTGTGTCTTTTTAGGCGGGTTTTGCCCTGAAGCACTCTGGGCCTCCTTCTCGAAAGATCCAGGGGGTTTATGAATCCGAATACATCCATCTTGACCTCACGCGGTCTCGCTTCATCAGTTTTTTCGGAGGGCCTGGGAGTAATGGCATCTAATCTGACTTTGGCGAGAGAGGCATCAGATTGAGTAGATCCGGCCCGGAGGGATTTGAATAGGCAAGATCTTGATAAAGATGCTTTGGAGAGATGAGAAGTCGCTAGAGGGTTTTTCGCTAAGATACCGCCTTCATGAACCGGCTCAATCTCTGCCGAGGATGGCTCAATTGAAGATGCAGGATTTGATGGAATAATGCCTATTGATGGCTGCGGATCAAAGGATTGATCTCTTCGAATTTGAGAAGATAAAGCCCTTGATGAAGAATGCCGCTGGATAATGCGTTTTCCTCTGAATTTTGCAGACTTGGCCTCCGCCATTTGATATTCAGATTTGTCCGGAGGATATTCTGCCGATGTGAGTCCAGATAGATGAGACATTGAGAGAGGTCCTCTGGGTTGAAGAGCTTTGGAAAGAGGGGCTTCAGCAAGTTGGGCTTTCGCTATTGTCCCGTCTTTATGGCCTTCTCTTTCTTCGTGAACTGCCTTTGTCTCTGTAGATGAGGACTCAATTGAAGACGCAGGATTTGATGGAATAAAGCCTATTGATGGCTGCGGATCAAAGGATTGATCTCTTTGAACTTGAGGAGATAAAGCCCTTGATGAAGAATGCCTCTGGATGATGCTTTTTCCTCTGAATTTTGCAGATTTCGCCGCTGTCATTTGAGATTCAGATTCGTTTGGATGATATTTTCCCGAAGTGAGTTTTGATAGATGAGACTCTGAGAAAGACTCTCTTCGTAGAGGAGCTTTGAAGATATGAGCATTTTCAAGAGGGGCTTTCGCGATTATCTTGCCCTCATGGCCTCCTTTTTCTTCGTGACCTCCCTTTTCTTCACGAAATGCTTTTTTTTCGACTCTTTTTTCTTCTGGAACTGCTTTTGTCTCTGCGGATAACGGATGAATTGAAGACGCAGGATCAAATGGAATAAAGCCGTTTGATGGCTGCGGATCAGAGGATTGATCTCTTTGAAACTGAGCAGACAAAGCCCTGGATGAAGAATGTCTCCTGATTATGTTTTTTTCTCTGAATTTTGCTGATTTCGCCTTTGCCATTTGAGATTCAGATTCATCCGGATGATATTTTCCCGAAATGAATTTTGATAGATGAGATTCTGAGAAAGGCTCTCTTGGTAGAGAAGCTTTGAAGATATGAGCATTTTCAAGAGGAGATTTCGCGATTATCTTGCCCTCATGGTCTCCTTTTTCTTCGTGCCATCCCTTTTTTTCGTGAAATGCTTCTGTCTCTGCGGATGATGGATGAATTGAAGACGCAGGATTAGATGGAATAAAGCCGTTTGATGCCTGCGGATCAGAGGATTGATCTCTTTGAAACTGAGCAGGCAAAGCCCTGGATGAAGAATGTCTCCTGATTATGTTTTTTCCTCTGAATTTTGCAGATTTCGCCTCTGCTATTTGATATTCAGATTCGTCCGGAGAATATTCTGCCAAAGTGAGCTTAGATAGATGAGACCTTGAGAAAAGCTCTCTGGGTTGAGGAGCTTTGGAGAGAGAGGCTTCAGCTAGTTGGGCTTTCGGTATAATCCCGTCTTTATGGACTCCTCCTTCTTCGTGAACTGCCTTTGTCTCTGTGGATGAGGACTCAATTGAAGATGCAGGATTTGGTGGCTGTAGATCAAAGGATTGATCTCTTTGAACATGAGGAGATAGAGCCCTTGATGAAGAATGCCTCTGGATGATGCTTTTTCCTCTGGATTTTGCAGATTTGGCTTCTGCTATTTGAGATTTAGATTTGTCCGGAGGATATTCTACCGAAGTGAGTTCAGATAGATGAGGCCTCGAGAAAAGTTCTCTGGGTTGAGGAGCTTTGGAGAGAGAGGCTTCAGCTAGTTGGGCTTTCGCTATAATCCCGTCTTTATGGACTCCTCTTTCTTCGTGAACTGCCTTTGTCTCTGTAGAGAAGGACTCAATTGAAGATGCAGGATTTGATGGCTGCAGACCAAAGGATTGATCTCTTTGAACTTGAGGAGATAAAGCCCTTGATGAAGAATGCCTCTGGATGATGCTTTTTTCTCTGAATTTTGAAGATTTGGCTTCTGCCATTTGAGATTCAGATTTGTCCGGAGGATATGAGAGAGGTTCTCTGGGTTGAGGGGCTTTGGAGAGAATGGCTTCGGCTATTTGGGCTTTCACAATTATGCCACCTTCATGGCCTCCTTTTTCTTCGTGAACTGCCTCAATCTCTGCCGAAGAGGGCTCAATTGAAGACGCAGGATTTGATGGGATAAAGCCACTTGATGGCCGCGGATCCAAGGATTGATCTCCTTGAACTTGAGGAGATAAGGCACGAGGATAGGAAGGCCCGCGCAAGAAATTTTGTCCATTCAATTCTGCAGAATTTGTCTCTGGCCGATATTCAGATCCACCCTGCCGTGAGGTACGGGCAGATGCCTCAAAAGAGTCCTTCAAAAAGAGAACCTGCGGCCTATGGACATGCTTTAGTCCTGACATGTTCGACTCAATCGTCCCGGATGAGCGACCATGATCGTTCGATTTTAAAATCGAATTCCCTTCCAGATTCGCATCATTGCTATGGTCATGGTCTAGAGCAAATTCTCCATCAGTGGCCTCATAAATTTTGGCTGATACTACATCTGCTAGCGGATTGAACGAATCCATGAGGTTATTTTCGGTGCCAGAATCGATTCCATCTTTATTTGTGGCCGCAATTGCAGCTGCTGGAGAGATGTCTGTCTCAGGAATTGGTGCATTTGCAAAAATATTGCCTTGAGAGGAGCTGCAGGAAACGGAGTGAGGCCGAAGAGATTCATGCTCTGCCACTCCATTGAACGGTATCAGATCACTCGAATGAGATCTATCGGCAGACACAATATTGGTTCTATCCTCAATCCAGTCTTCATCCTGCTTGATATGCGGACGGACTTCTTCGCGGGTCCTGATAGATTGATCTTCCTTCATCTCGAAGGCATCAATCTCACTCTTCCTGAGGGCAGCTAACTCATCAAATTGATTCTCATAATTTTGGGACGAGATTTTTTCTTTGCCATCAGATTGATCGATTCCCGGCGCTGCCGGATCGGCGGCGCTCGACAGATGGCGAGATCCAATGCTATGCCGATTAGCTGAAAGAAAAGAGAATGCCGATGCTCGCAATTGCGGCAGCGAATGATGAAAAATGCAGTCGCGAAGCTTTAATTCATCATTTTTTTTAAAAACGACATCATGAGGCAAAAGATCCTCATGAGGAATCAGGCCGCTATCCTGAGGTGGCGGTTCAAACAGGGAAAGAGACCTGGGAGAGATTACATCCAGCATTCCCAGGCTTCGGGCAGCAAGACGCATCAAAAAGTTGCTCATAAATTTGCCCTCTCGCTATTTATTATCTCCAGGTAATGCTGCCGTCGCCAGGGGCTCAAAGATAAAATTTCAGCCTCGCTCCAGCCATAAGCCCTGGCGAGATCATTGACCTCTCTTATAGCTCGATGAGCCCATGAATCGATCTCTTTGCCGAAGAACCAGATTATATCAAATGTCTGATCCCATTGATGACCGCAAAATGAGCAGGTGATATTCATCTGAACATCAGCTGTAGGATCGGACTGCCCCATCATCTCGGCCATGAGATCGATAACGTCAACCGGAAGGTCACTAGCAGATATTCTCTGCATCTGGCAGCATGCACTTAAAACGCATCTTTCTATCAGGCAATGATAGGCAGCCTCTAAGTTTCCCCCTGCTGTGGCAATAAGGAGATCGCTGCTAGAGGGAACACGGAAAGCCACCTCGTATCCCTGGTGATCAATGGTCATGGTCCGGGGATAATTGCTGCCTCTCTCCTGAAGAATATCTGCCACATTGATCCTCAGCTCGATCTGTTCGTGGCAGGCAGGACAGGTGGATAGGCCCACAATCCTGAGGCCAAATGTCTTCTCCCTCAGCTCAAAAATCAGAGCATCCCGCCGACCTACGGGAATTTCTGCCAGGGCTTTTAGAGAGACATCAGGGCAGGCCTCGGCCAGCAGGATCAAGCCCAGCTCCACCAGTCCTCTGCTCATACCTTCCTCCCAGATTTCCAGGAGTCTGGCTTGCATGAGTTGATTCATTCAGGATTAGCTGGCTGGCTCAGTAAAGCTGGGCTCTGTCGGCTCTGCTACCTCATAATCGCGCTCCCATCCCTCGTTCTCCAGTTTTATGGACTGAATGGCAATCTCATTGCCCTTGGCGTCGAGATCAGGAAGCGCCTTGAATTCTGATACCCAACAACGATAGACCTTATAGCCTATGGCTTTCTGACCGGCCTCATTGTAAACCTCGATGATGATATCCTTTCTGAAGTCTTTAAGAGATACCTCATTTCCGACTGAACCATAGTTCCATACCTTATTGGCCCACTGCTCAAACGAGGGATCGTGTGTTACACCCCTTTCAAGAGTAATGGCCTCATATTTCGTCTGTCCGGGAGACTTGCGAGTGCTGCTGGGGTCTCCGCCCTCTCTGTGCTCAATTACCTGCGTGCTCCTGGACAGAGCGCTCACTTTGCTTACCCCAGCTACGTATTTTCCATCCCATTTAACTCTGAATTTAAAATTCTTGTAAGGATCAAACCGGTCTGTATTGACGCTAAAGCTAGCCATAATCTACAGCCTCCTCAAGTCTGGATCTGTCCTGCTATCTGTTGAATCTTGATCACCACGAACTCAGCAGGTTTAAGAGGAGCAAAACCAACCACGATGTTCACAATCCCTTTATTAATGTCATCCTGAGTGGTAGTCTCCTTATCGCATTTCACGAAGTAGGCTTCATTCGGCGACTTTCCCTGAAAAGCTCCCTGACGGAAGAGAGTATGCATAAAAGACCCAACATTCAGGCGTATCTGAGCCCAGAGCGGCTCGTCATTGGGCTCGAAGACAACCCATTGCGTGCCCCGGTAAAGGCTCTCCTCGATATAGAGGACAAGACGACGAACAGGGATGTACTTGTACTCGTCAGAGAGCTGGTCAGCTCCTCGCAATGTCCTCGCTCCCCAAATAACCTTGCCGATTACCGGAAACGAACGAAGACAATTTATGCCCAGTGGATTTAGCAGGCCGTTCTCCTCATTTGTGAGATTCGCATCCAGTCCGAAAATGCCATTCAAAGATGCCTCCAGTCCAGCAGGAGCCTTCCAGACCCCACGGGTGCGATCTGTGCGGGCAATCACCCCAGCGACGATCCCACAGGGTGCAAAGGTTTCTAGCTGCCCTTCTTGAAGTGGATCGCTCTCAATGACGCGGGGGAAATAAATTGCTGCATTGCGGGAATCCGGTCCGCTTAAACCCAGATTAGAAAATCCTTTCTTGGCTTCTGAGGCCGCAGTCTCTTTTATCTTGCTCCAGGCGGATGGGGGATCTACTATTAGCATAGCCCGTCGCTTGGCGCAATAGGCCATGGCAGCGCTGTACACATTGCTTGGTATATCGCCATCTCGCTTATCAGGAGGAATACAGAGAAGATTGAACAAATCCGCCTTTTCCAGTGCATAGATTCCGCTCTTTTTATTCTTGTCGCCCAGATAGGACAATGCATCAAGACTTGCACTATCTTTTCCTTCACTCATGGCTATGAGCTTGCTATCTTCCGGTGGACGAGATTCGGGGACACCATCAATGGATACTCGAACCAATTGAGACTCGCGGAGCAGAACCTTATCTATGCGGCGTGATCCCTCCTTCACAGACAGATTTTGAAATCTCTCTTTTTGGACGTCTTCCCGTCCATTGTTGATATAAACAGTCAGATTGAAGAGGTCATCCTTGCCCAGTCTGTATCGATCATACACTTCCGGGCCGATGCCATCGTAGTCGATTCTGACTCTTAGACTATTTCCCCATATTCCGGGGCTAGATGCTTCTAGCTTCAGTTTATTGCTGGCCATAGCAACACTCTTTTTATCCTGTGATTCCTTCTCTTTTTCCTGAGTACGATCCAGCTCGACGCCTGTATCCAAGCCACTTATTGATCTGAGACTGGGATCAGAATTAGCGGCAGCAGGATCATCGACCTTTTCCGGTTTGGATTTTGAAGACACGTCAGATCCCTTCATGCCTCCTAGATCTCCAGCTTGGCAACGCCGTCGTCGCCGCTAAACAGGCGAATGATGATTGCCTGCCCGCCGCCATTCAGGAAAAAATCTCTGACGGCATAGCTCAGGGGATAATCAACATGCAGGCCTCCGAAGATGCGCTCAAAATCTCCGAAATTGAAGATTTCAGTGGGTTCATCCTTCGGACCGCGTTCAGCTCTGCCGATAAAGGCAGTTATGGAGGTCGAGACTCCGGTTATGGTTCGAACTCCACTTGGGATTTCCTCGATATATATTCCTGGATAGGTCAATGCTGACGGCATTTGGGCCACCTCATCTGAACTAGTAGCTGCTGATTCAATAAATTGATGTTTGCAGCTTAAAAGTTAGTTAAAATATGATTATAGGAATATAAAATTATTTTTTAGAGAGATCTATATCTAAAGAGTAAATTAAACCAAATAGACTCCGCTATCAAGAGGGTTTCATAGCATCGATGCTCGCCCCCAAAATATATGTTAGGATAAATATATGTATTACCCTCATTAAAATATATTGTTGTTTGCGATTATTACATAAATAGTTTTCCACAGTTAATTATAATTTATATGAAAATGAAAAATTAATATAAGATATAATTTCGAGATACTGGGTAGAGACACCTATTTGATCCTTGCTGATGGCGAAGAGATTTTATCAACTCAGCTGATATTGATAAACAGGCAGATATTTTTGCACGTCAATTTCCAGGTCCTGTAAGGTTAAGACTGCTCAGAAACGAAGCAATCCCCAGGATGATTTAAAGAAAAACAATCACGCCAGTAACTCACACTTTTGTACAGCTATTATCAAATATTAACTTTAAAATACTGATTAAAAATTTAAAAAATAATATTAATAATACATATTATATTTAATAAATTAAAAATGCATATTTAAATCAGTATAATTAAAATAATTAATTTTAAATAAATTACAGATATAAAGTTAAATTAGAATTGTACAATTATAATAGTAGCAAATTATAAGTACATTATTTGTTCATTTAAAAATCAAATATATCAAATATTTAAATTAAAAAAGATTATTATACATAATATTAATTTTATATTTATGATTTTAATATGATATTTAGTGAGAATTCACTGAGTACCAAACAGGCACCGAAATTCCAGGAAAGATCGCAAGATGAGATGGATGAAACTATGAAAAGAGCCTATTCCTATATAGTATAATCTTAGATCGCTCTTCCCTTCTAAAACATGCCATTTTGATAAGCTAATTATTTCAAACACTATGTGAATATGCTCTACTTATCGCCCACCATCATACGTCACCATAGGAAAACATCGTTTGACAGAAGAAAGACAATCCGAGAATGCATTGTTCACATACATATACAGAATAAGGGCATTCTCCTTTTTAAAATTGAATAATTTTATAAATAATTATCTGGGTGCAAGCATATAGACTTCTGAGTCAAGAACAGTATTTATAAAAATATCTAATTTAATTGTTGAATGAGCCAAAAGTTCACAAACTCCAAAGACAAAATAGATTATTTGCAATAAATAATATTACTTATAATGAAATAATATTAGATAATAAATTGTATAAAGTTATAATTTGATATAACTATAAAATTAGTAGTGTATAATTAGAATCATAAAAACAATTTAGAATAAATCTATTAATAATCATAATATTAAAAACAATTAGTTTATTATAGTAATTTTATTATTGAATTTAACAAAAAAATATTTTAAAATTTTATTGATTAATAAATAAGTTTATTTTTAAAAAATCATCATAAGATTATAAAATAATTAAATGCAAAATGATAATATTTAGACTTAGTTCTGCAACAAAGAAAAGTTAGAGTTCTGGAGAGAATCGCTGCCCCCTCACCGAGATAGCCACCCATCAGAAAAACCGGCTGCAAATCTTTATATCGATTTGGGTCATCAAAAGCAGTGAGATTTGGCCGAGGATCATTATGAAAGATATCTCTCAGGAGCTGAAGAGCATCGTAGGAGAGAGAGCATCTGCATCTTTATCTGAGAGATGCTGCTACGCCAGCGATGCATCTCAGGTTACAGGCCTGCCGGACATCGTTGTCCGCCCGATGAATACAAAAGAGGTCAGCCGCATCCTCAGGCTTTGTCATGAGCAGACAATTCCCGTCACAGCTCGAGGAGCAGGAACTGGGCTCGCCGGAGGCTGCTCTCCGGTTAAAGGCGGCATTGTCCTGGACATGTCTGGCATGAACAGAATACTTGAAATTGATATCGAAAACCAGCAGATAATAGTTGAACCGGGCGTGGTGGCAGAGAAGCTAAACTCAGCCCTGAAACCGCATGGATTCTTCTTTCCACCAGATCCTGGAAGCGTGGCCATGTGCACCATCGGTGGAATGATCTCATACAACAGCAGTGGCATGCGCTCTGTCAAATATGGCACAGTAAGAAATTATGTCCTAGACCTGGAGGTGGTTTTAGCAGATGGACGGGTTATCCATACCGGAAGAAAGGTCCTTAAGTCCTCAGCTGGGTACGACCTCACAAGGCTTTTTGTGGGATCCGAGGGAACGCTTGGCATCATTACCCGTGCAGGACTGAAGATCACGCCGCTTCCTAAAACAAGAAAGCTTGTCTTGGCATTCTTCGATGACGCAGAGATCGCCAGCCAGGCGGTAATCCATGTATTCTCCAGAGGCATTACGCCTTCCGCCTGCGAGATCCTTGACAAAACCACTCTGCAGGTCTTGAAGCTATGCGATCCAATGCTTGCCATCTCCGAGGAAGGGGATTTGATTTTATTCGAAGTTGATGGAACCGAAGGATCAACCACCGAGTCCGCAATACAGATCTCCGAGACATGTCGGCCCCTGGCCAGAAATGTGAGAATTGTGACTGGCCAACAGATGCAAGACATATGGGCGGCGAGAAGACTTGTGGGCGCAGCCATATCCAGGCTAGACCCCAAAAAGACCCGAATCTACATGGGCGAGGACGTAGGCGTCCCCATCAAAGAGATCCCGGCTCTGATTAAAAAGGTGCAGCAGATCGCAGCCAAGCTTGATATCCCGGCCATGAAGTACGGCCATATAGGTGACGGCAATCTGCATGTGGCCCTGTTCATTGATGTCATGGATGATGAACAATGGAACAAGCTGGTCCTTGCTGCAGATAAAATCCACAGAGCCGCCCTGGAACTTGGCGGCACAGTCAGCTCCGAACACGGCATTGGACTTGCCAGAGCAGAATATTTGCCTGGGCAGATGGGACGAGAGGCATTCTCGGTAATGCAATCCATCAAGAATGCGCTCGATCCGCAGGGAATACTGAATCCTGGAAAGATGGGGCTCTAGAGGATGAGACTGGACATCAAATCGATCAACCAATGTGTGCGATGCGGAAGCTGCCGGACCTTCTGCCCGGTTTTAGAGGAGGCCGGCTGGGAGTCGGCCAACGCCAGAGGCCGGATCATGATTTTAAAGGGGCTCACCCGCGGCCTGTCTCCTGATTCAAAGGTTTTGGAGAGCTTGAACACCTGCACGACCTGCGGCATTTGCACTGAGAACTGCCCGGCAGGGATCAATCCGCCCCAGATGATAGAGACAGCCAGAAGAGAGCTGGTCTCTATGGGAGCTATGACCCGCCAGCAAGAAGATCTCAGCAGAATCATTTATGCGAGCGGCAATACCTTCGGCGAGGCTGAAGACAGGCTCTCCTGGCTCTCGGACCGAAGCTCTATGCCAAAAAGTGCGGATTACGTCTATTTTATGGGCTGCATGAATTCATATCGTTACCCTGAGACGGCAGCCAGGACCTATTCACTTCTTCGTCGCTTTAAGGCAACGCTGCTGCCAAAAGAGCTGTGTTGCGGCTCGCCGTTGATGCGCACTGGATATGATGCCAGCAGATTTGTCGATGAGAACTGCCGGCAGATATCCGAGACTGGAGCGAGCACAGTGATAACGGGCTGCGCAGGATGCTACACAACACTTAAAAACAGCTATCCTAAGGACTTTCGGGTTCTGAGCGTCCCGGAGTTTCTGGCAGAGCATATCTCAGACCTGGATCTAAAAAAGCTGGACCTGACTGTAACATACCATGATCCATGCCATCTGGGCCGGCACAACCGCATCTTTGAGCAGCCGAGACAGGTGATCGAGGCCATCTGCAGCCTCAAGGAGATGAAGACAAACAGAGAGGCCGCCAGATGCTGCGGAGGCGGGGGCGGAGTTCGGGCCGGATACCGAGAGCTATCCCTGCAGATGGCCAGGAGGAGATTAGAGGACGTCTGCGGTGAAGTGGACTATATCGTCACATCCTGCCCGCTATGCATCAGAAACCTGAACGATGCCGGATCCGGAGAAAGGGCAATAGATCTTGTCGATCTGGTGACAATGGCAATTGATTATCCAAAAAAAGCGGATTGATACGGCAATGGACAGAGACAATTGGATAGAGATCAATAAAGAGCTGAATCGGCTCTATCAGCTTCATGAGATGGGAGTCTCACAACCCGGCAAATGCCGAGAGTTCAACTCACAGGCATCTCTGTTTTTGGAGAGGTTGGAGGAGCTTGGGGCAGATGATATTGCCGACAGGGTCATGGAGCTTTTGGCTGGATGCAGCCCAAAGGATTTTTCCCCTTGCGACAACAGGCTCAATACAAAAGGCTCCTTGGAGCGGTTGCAGGAGAGGATCAAGAAAAAGCTGGAATAAGTGGCAGCGTGCCTTCCTGTGCATCGGGGCAAGAAAAACCAATGCGGCACATCCGCCTGACACGCCACTTCAATGTTCCAATTACCTAAATTCGAGATTTGCGGGGCCGCTCATTTTTTATGCCGCCCTTCGCTTTATCAAATACCATCTCATCAGCCCGATTCTTCTTGACCTTCGCAGGGTCGTGTTTGCCTGGACCGTCGCTTGGCATGCCTTTAGCGCCTTTCTTCTTGCTCATTTTACGCCCACCTCCTGGGATCTATCCATTATCCGTGCACATACTTCAGGATGCAATAGCACCCCAATCATCTATGCCTCATGCCATAAATACTAATCAGCTCAAGGCAAGTGATGAGCTGGTTTTATCTCGGACCCAGTGCAGACATTTTCCGAAGCCTGATCACGGACTCTCCAATGGCCTGGCCGACAAATTCGATATCTTCCTTTGTGTTATATCTTCCAAGAGTAATCCGCAGCGACCCATGACACTCCTCTGGCTTGAGTCCGATAGCAGTCAGAACGTGGCTCGCGGTCAGCTTCTTGGACGAGCAGGCCGATCCGGTAGAGGCTGCTATGCCCAAGGCATCCAGATAAAGGATCAGAGACTCACCTTCGATGAACCTGAATGAGAAGTTGAGGTTCGAGGCAAGTCTCTTGATGGGGTGACCATTGAGCCAGGATTCATCTATTCTGCCCAGGACCAATTCCTTGAGATGGTCTCTTAAAAGAGTGAGCCTTGCCGACTCATCTGCCATGGTCTCCTTAGCCAATTCGGCAGCTCTTCCCAAACCCACGATGCCGGGCACATTCTCAGTTCCGGACCTTATGCCCCCTTCATGCCCTCCGCCTTGCTGTATGCTCTCAATCTTGACTCCCTTGCGAACAAAAAGAACACCTGTGCCCTTTGGCCCATAGAACTTATGCCCCGACATGGAGAGGGCGTCTAATCCCAGAGAATTCACGTCCACTGGTATCTTGCCAACAGACTGAACGCCATCAGAATGAAAGTAGATATCTTTCTCTTCAGCAATCTCTCCAATTTCTTGCAGAGGCTCTATAGTGCCGATCTCGTTGTTGGCATGCATGATTGAGATCAGAATGGTCTCTTTTTTGATTGAATCTCTTACTGCATCTGGTTGCACCAGGCCATCCCTGGTGACAGGAAGGTAGGTTATCTCATAGCCCTGTTTGGCAAGATATCTACATACCTCCAAAACGGCAGGATGCTCAAAGCAGGATGTGATGATATGTTTGCCCTTGTTCTTATTTTTCAGGGCTATTCCTTTTATGGCCAGGTTGTCTGATTCAGTGCCACCGCTGGTAAAGTAAATCTCTGAAGGCTGTGCATTTATCAGGTCTGCAACTTTGCCTCGTGCATCTTCAATTGCCTCTCGCGCCTCTCTGCCAAAGCTGTGCAGGCTTGAAGCGTTTCCATAGAACTCACTGAAATAAGGAAACATGGCTTCCATTACTTCAGGTGCCAGCGGTGTGGTCGCAGAATGATCCAAATATATTCGCTTCATGGAAATTTCCTCTGAACTGATGGATTTGTCCTGAAAGATTACTATTAACAATTGTTATCATATATATAGGTTAGCCAAGCGACGGAGGTGATGATCAGCAGTCCGAAGACATAGGATCAGCTATAGACCTCTCTGACCAGCCCCAAGGCCGCTTCCTGTAGCCTGTCAACCAGCTCTGCAGGGATATAAGATCTTGGCGTCTGGGAGCGAGCGAGACATACGAATGCGGGTCTGGGCACGCTTTCCAATACACTTCTTATTCCAGCCAGCCTTTTGCCGACAACCTTCTCCAGATGTCCCCTATCTCCGTTTCCATAAAGTCCGTCCAGATCAAATCCCACAACGACCGGAAGCAGGCAGTCCTGCAAATCTCTCTGGAAATCGTTCTTGTTTATTCGCAGGGGCGGCGGTGTAGCCCTGAAGCTCTCGTCTTCTCCTTTAAAGCAGTCAGCATCTCTATCCCAAAAGATCCATCTGAGTCTGCCATTTCTTGAGGATGCCGGGAGGCTTCGCACCCTTGTTCCCGGCGTGTCTGTAGTCTCCGACCCCGAGATTCTCCCGTAGGCGTTCAATAGACTCTCAGAAGGACGAAAGTGGTATAGTGCCCCAAGGACTCCGCAATGAAATGCCGGGCAGGTGAAATTGCCCTCGTTGACCAGATTTCTGCTGTAGTCTCGAATGTAGGGCATCAGTCTGTCCAGAAAATGAAATTCATTGCTTCCCTCTCTGGCTGGAAGAGCCGGGCAACAATGGAACATGTCGTGATGATCATCAATTCGCACCACTACAAGCCTTTGCTTGCGGCTAAGGTATTCCCTGAACCAGTAAGGGATGATATCGTTATGGGGATCAACAATGATCGTTCTGATTCCCCTGACGAAAATTTCGTGCGGGGAAAAACGGCAAGATGCGTTGGACATGGATTTGCACCCATCGATAGGCTCAATCTGCGCTCAATTGCTCTCAATTCATGCGCTATTTGTTCATTATTAATACTTTTAAACTTAAAAGGTTTTCGCATCTCTATGGATTATGTTGTGCGGGATGCATCCACATGGCTGATCGCTCGGCGCAGCTTACAGATGGATTGAACGATGAACAGTACACCAAAAGCCTATTTTAGAGGCAAATGCTCACTGCAGCGCATGTCAAGACTATCGATTGCGATTTTGTGCCTGATACTTCTGGCGCTACAGGCAATTCCAGGAATCATTGCAGCTGAAAAGGGCACATTGCCCGACTCTAAGATAGCTCTACAATACTCTGAGATTCCCCGCGCTTCAGATGATACTTCAGATGATTGTACATTTATAGGAAACAGCAATACACACAAGTTCCATGTGCCAAATTGCTCTTGGGTAGAGAAGATAAAGCCTGAGCATATGGTTTGCTTCTCAAATGCCGGCGAGGCGATATCATCAGGATATGACTCCTGCAAGATATGTCATCCTATGTTAATTTAGGCCAATAAATGGTCCTGTATTTCTCATTCTCGCGCACTGCTCCCCAGGTCGCCCGCAGGCACGCGCCTGCCCGTGCATGCAGGCCATCGGGCGGAGAAACATGAGCAATATGCCATGACCAGATGGTTTAGTTATGCAAATTCGTATTGCTTAAGCTCAACTGCTATCCAGAAATCCTTATATATGAATATATCGATTTAAGATTGAATTAAGTTCACCTTGGTAGGACGTGCTGATGCTGGACAGAGAACTGCCAATGATACGTGACAAACGATTGCCTATCACTAATCCTGGAGTAGAGAAAGAATCCTGCCAGGACAGCGCAGCCTGCTGCGAAGCTGAAAATGCTTTAGCCAGGTTTTATGGAGACCGAAGCCTCGCTAAAGAGCGATGTCTCCTGGTATGCACAGAAGCAAAAAAGATGGACGAAGAGGGGCTGGCCTCAGATATTAAGGTCTTTAAGGCTCTTGCAGACATGACCCGCCTCAAGATTCTCAAGCTTCTCATGGCTGGAGAGCTTTGCTCCTGTGAGATAATGCTGGCATTGAAAAGACCGCAGTCCTCTGTATCCCATAATCTCTCCATACTTGAGGATGCGGGCCTTGTGAAAGAGAGAAAGGTGGGAAAATGGTGTCGCTACAGGATCTCGGATGAGGCAATTGCGGATATTATCAATTTTCCAGAACGGATGAAGAAAAAATAATTGATTTGGCAATGGAGTGGATAATATGGTTGGAGGACAGGCAGATGTTAAGCTCGTGAGCAATGCTATGGCCAATGCCACGAGAAGAAAGATCATGGCCATGCTTGTGGAAAGCAACAAAAACAAAGCTGAGATAGCAAAGGCCATAGGTCAGGCCATGCTCGACTATCACCTGCAAATGCTGCAGCAGGCGGGTCTGATCGATATAAAGGATGATACTCTGGCTCTAACTGATTTCGGCAAGAACTTCATGGAGGCCAAATCTGAAAAGCCTGTTGAGGCCAGGAAGGATCTCTCCGGAACTCCTCTTGTTCAGGTCACCGAGGTCCGGCAGCTATTGCCATGCATCGCCGATGCCTCAAAGTTTCGCATCATTGCGAGGCTACAGCCACAGCTTGGCGGATCACTGAAGCTTCTGGAGCCGCTATTTCCGAGAGCCAGATACTCTGAGAAGATTGGCGCACTCATCATTCAAAGGGGCGGCATCCTCATCACACTCTACTCAACAGGCAACGTGACAATGACCATGATCAAGAACGAGGATGAGGCAAAGGAGGTTTTAAGCGGCTTGAAAAAGACCATCAATGAGGCCATCACCAGCGGTGTAACTCCGGTTCCCAGGGAGAAGATTAAAGTGGATCACTCTGAGATCTACAAATATCTGCCCAAGACCGACTGCAAGATCTGCGGAGAGCAGAGCTGCTATGCCTTTGCCATCCGTCTGGTTGCGGGAGAGACTGCTCTTGATAAGTGCACGCCTCTGTTGGAGCCCAGGTTCACTACAAGCCTCGAGACCTTGAGGGCTCTCAGAGAATATCTGTAATATGATCTGTGAGGCAGAGGATGGGCACACTGACAATTATCCTGACAGACGGGCCTTACATATCCCAGTATGCAGAGATGGCTTATAAGATCGCCAAAGCTGCCATCCGAGAGCACAGTGTAAATGTATTCCTCTACCTTGACGCGGTCCATATCCCCAAAGCCGGCCAGAATCCTGCTTTTTTTGCCAATGTGGCAGAGCTCTTTTCCGAGCTGGCCAGGCTGGGAGCAAAGGTGGAGGCCTGTCCCAGATGCGCCACTGCCCGTGGATATCTGTCAAAGGAAGGCATCAGCGAGGATTACATAGATGGAATCAAGATCACCAGCCTCTACCGCATGGCTGAGATGCTGGAGGAGAGCGATCAGGTGGTGACGCTTGCAAGATGAGGTCGGCGTTCTTTCTTTTGGACAGCCCTCCATATGGCAGCGAGAAGGCTTTCGGCCTCTTGAACGCTGCAGCAGTGAGCGGCAGGATGAATGCTGCCGTGGGCCTCTACGGCGACGGCGTCTACCTGGCTCTGGCCGGCCAGGACAGCAGAGCCCTGGGGTTGCCCAATCATTCGGATATCCTCTACGCCTATCCTGAGATGAGAGTCCTGGCCCATGAGCCTTCACTGGTGGACAGAGGCCTGATGAGAGCCAGCCTGGTGGAGAGAGTAGAGCTGGTGGACGAGGAAGAGTTTATGAAGGAGATGCTGCAATCGGGCTGCATTATACTAATATGAGAATATTTTTATTAACGAAAAGCCCTCAGAGCGAACGCACAAGGTTATGCCTGCAGCTTATTGCCAGGTCGCCGGATGCAGTGGTCTATCTGGCTGGCGACGCGGTCTACAATCTGCTTGGCGATGGAGAAAGTCTGACCATTGGCGCATGCCCGAAAAGTCAAGCCAGTCAAACTGGACAGGCCTTAACGGCGGCGCCTCTGCCCGCGCACAGGATCTTTGCTTGCAGGGAAGACCTGCAGGCCAGAGGCGTCTGTCCTGATGGAAAGGCAGTCGTGCTCGACGATTTTTACGATCGGCTGGTGGAAGACATTATGAAGGACGGCAGCCGGGTGTATTCCTTCTGAGATCAATTCAGCCCTTTATCAGGCCGTCATCGCGGAAGACCTGGCGTGCTTCCTCAAATGACAGGTCGGATGGGGGGACGATGATGTCAGACGGAACGATCTGGGCGGGATCAAGGGGCTTGGCAAGCTCTTTGACGGTTGAGATCAATTTCGCCAGATCTCTGGCAAACTCGGTCCTGTTCTCCTTGGAGACGTGACTCACGATCTGATTGTCGATGGCGTTTATCTCGTCCAGGTGGCTGTCGTCCAGCAGAAACTGACCTTCGCCTAAAATTCTGATGATCATTTCTTCATCTCCTCCTTCATCTTGGCGAGCATATCCTCGACGCTGCTCTTTGCCTTTGCCTTGGCTATCTCCTGGTCAAGGTCGTTGCCACCCGAGTAATCGGTGAGCGTCCCGGTCTCAAGAAGCTCATCAAGAGCTGCTGATCGGGCTTTCATGTTTTCCGTCTTCTCCTCAGCTCTTGAAACAGCCATTCCAACGTCAGCCATCTCCTCGCTGATGCCTGTTACCGACTCGGTGACCTTAACCTGGGCCTCTGCTGCCGAATACTGGGCTTTGATGGTCTCCTTTCTTGTGCGGAAGGCCTCTACCTTGCTGGCCAGGCGGCTTTCTGCAGCCATCAGCTTTTGCTGCTGATCGTTCAAGTCGGCAATCTGCTGGTCGAGAGTAGCGGCTTGCCCCTGAAGTGCAGCCTTGTTCTCCAATGCCTTTCGAGCCAGATCCTCTCGGCCCGCCAGGAGAGCCTCTTTGGCCTGGCTGTCAAGCTTGTCCGTGTTCATCTGCAGCTTGGCCTTTTGCAGCTCGAGCCTCTTCTTGGAGGTGGTGACCTCGGCCACACCTCTTTTGACATTTTGAAGGAGAGTTAGCTGCTTTTCGTAAGACAGATCCAGGGTCTCCCTCGGATCCTCGATTCTGTCCATGATCTTGTTCATCTTTGCCTGCACAACTGTGCTCATGCGATCCAAGAAACCCATAATCAAATTCACCTAATTTAATATGTATAGGCCCGGAACTATTTATAGTCTTTCTGACAAGACATCAGGATTTGCCGCTGCTCGCTTCATCCTCCAAAATCGCTCTTTTTAAAGCATATTTTCCGGCTATGCTGTAGATATCTTTCAGGTAGGCAGTCATATTTAGATTGCCAATGGAGAATGGCGAGTCACCTAGCTGCTTTAAAACCGCATTTTCAACCTCAGGAACATGGGGGTTGATCTCAAGGGCGTCCAATGCCGTGCCCTTCTGCCAGAAACAGTCCAGGCATTCCTTCAGGGGCTTTGATTCGACAAGATCCGCTGCTACAGGACTAATGAGATCGCTATTGTTTTCCTCTGCCGATCCGTCTGAGCGCATGGCACGCAGGCTCTCAATTATCTCATCCTTCTCTTTACCTCTTAGCTTGAAGATGAGAAACGGATCTCTGTCAAACTCTTCGGCAATTAAAAAATAGACGGCTGCTATGTGCTTGCAGGGATTAGACCAGTCCGGGCAGGTGCATTTTGTCTTCAAGTCGGATCCCTTTTGGGGAAAGAGAGATGCTTCTGAGTCAGAGAACACTTCCTCGATATTTTGGGGCATCTCCCCAGATAAAAGCCGAGCAGAGAACATCGCTTTGGATGCCATGATCTGAATGGCTTTCTCCCAGCTCGCCTCTGACAACGGCTTTAGCTTTATCGTGACCTCGTAGGGCTCAGGGAACGTGCCCTGCACCATGGCCTTGACAGATCCCGGCTTTATATCGATGCTGATCACCTGCCCCTTCCTGGCATAGGATTTTCCCCGGGACAGCCGTGCCCCCAAATCGAAGGACTCTAGAACGGCAATCCAGCGCTTGGACCACCAGGTCTCGCCAATAGAGCCGCGTTTGCTTTTGGCCTTCAGGCCGTTTTTGACTGCCTTTGGTGCGGTCCTCTCGTAATACTGCCAGTAGGGACTCATATCTCATCGCCTCCGGATTTCACATCATCCAAATGTAATGTAAGCATATCTCTGAGCGCCTCATTGGAGAGCTCCGTAAGCCAGGCCTCGCCCGACCCTATAATTGAGTCCGCCAGAGATTTTTTTTGATCGATCATCTGGTCGATTCTCTCCTCCAATGTGCCGATGCATACGAACTTGTGCACGAAGACATTCTTCTTCTGGCCGATCCTGAAAGCCCGGTCTGTGGCTTGATTTTCAACCGCCGGATTCCACCAGCGATCAAAGTGAAAGACGTGATTGGCGGCAGTCAGATTGAGGCCGAATCCGCCTGCCTTCAGCGATAGAATGAATACGAGCGAGTCGCCAGACTGGAAACGGGCAACCATTTCGTCTCTCTTCTTCTTTGGGGTCTTTCCATGCAGGAAGAGAACCTCCTGGCCCGTCTTCTCCTGGAGGTGATGTCTGAGCATTGCACCCATACCCGCAAACTGAGTGAATATCAGGGATCTGTCGCCCTCTGCTCCGGCCTCATCGAGCATCTCCTCAAGGCGGATGAGCTTGCCTGATCGACCGTCAAGCGCGCTTGCGTCCTGCAAGAAGAGAGCCGGATGGTTGCAGATTTGCTTGAGCTTTGTCAGCGTGGACAGGATCACTCCCTTGCGTTTGATGCCGCCCAATGATTCTATGTCCTGCATCATGCCCTCGACGACTGCGGAATAGAGGGACGCCTGCTCCTCTGTGAGGTTATAGTTCACCTTCATCTCAAGTTTGTCGGGCAGATCTTTGATCACTGTTGGATCGGTCTTGAGCCTCCTGAGAATAAAAGGCTGGATAATGGATCGCAGGGACTGAGAACGACTCCGGTTATTGTATTTTTCAATTGGGAGGATGAAATCCCGTTGAAAGGATCGAGAGGAGCCCAATAGGCCGGTATTGAGAAAATCCATAATGGACCACAGCTCAGAGAGGCGGTTTTCCACTGGCGTTCCGGTAAGGGCGATCCTATACCCAGCGGGAAGGCGTTTGATGGATCGAGTCTGCATGGCTTCATGGTTCTTGATGCTCTGAGCCTCGTCCAGGACCACCTGGCCCCAGGGAACGGAGCAGAGTAGATCCTCATCCTTTGCTGCAAGCGAGTATGTGGTGATGACTACATCCCGGCAGCTAGCCTCCCTGAGAAAGTCCTGGCCGGATAGCCTTTTGGCGCCATGATGAAGGAAGCAGCTTAAAGTCGGTGCAAAGCGTTCTATCTCCTTTTGCCAGTTGCCGGTAACTGAAAGAGGGCAGACCAGAAGGGTGGGATTCTTGGCGCCTTCTTCCTTTCGCCTGAGAAGAAATGCTATCAGCTCGACAGTTTTGCCGAGACCCATATCATCAGCCAGGCAGGCACCAAGGCCCAGTCGGCAGAGGTATTCGAGCCACGCGACGCCCCGAAGCTGGTAAGGGCGCAGTATGCCTTGGAGATCCTGAGGCGGAGAGATCGGCTCTAGGCTGGCTGAGGACTGGGACAGAGACTTGAGGATCTCATCGATACGTCCTTCAGAAGAGACGCCGAGGATTGGCAGAGCGAGCACGCCATCGCCTTCAATTAATTCCTGGCTCGATGGGTCCAGGCCCAGGCGCAGGGCTTCGGCAAGAGTCAGCTCATGGGAACGATTCTTCTTGAAGAAGGCTATGGCCTCCTCAATCTCTTGGGATCGGAGTTCAGTCCATTCGCCTCTGATTCGGACCAGAGGGACTTTGAGGCGGGAGAGTTCCAGGAACTCGGCTTCGCTGATGGAATTGTCACCCAGAGACAATTGCCAGTCGTATTCGACAAGGGAGTTGAGGCCCAGGAATGATGGTCCTAAAGATCCCGATTTGTTGGATTTATCTTTGAGCCTGAGCTTGATGCCTAAGCTTCTGCCTGAGCGTTGCCACCAGGATGGAAGGAGCACGCTGAAGCCGTTTTTCTCCAGCAAAGGGGCCTTCTCGCGAAGGAAGGAGTAAGCAGTCTCGGTGTCCATGGTGATCGCAGTAGGGCAAGCTGTTTCGAGACATCCTCCCATTTGGGGAAGGACTCGCTCTGCCTTGCCGAGGTCTGCCAAAAGTCGCTCTTGAGGATTTTTCAGCCTCCTCTTCAGGAAGGTTAAGGCTGAGGATCTCGTTTTCCAGATCTCGCTGGCAGGAACCAGCAGGCTCTTGTCGTCGTTGGCCTGCAAAAAGATGGATAGCCTCCAGGTATCGTTCGCATTGACATCATTATCGCTTACAGGAGCTTCCAGGCGAAAGCAGGTTCTAAATGGCACATCAACTGCCTGTGGGAGAATGGACTCCATCCAGGAGCTGAGGCCGGCTCGGAAGTCCGAAAGTTCTTTGGCAGATGCTTTGAGGATAGCGTCTGCTGGATTCTTATTCTTCAGAGCTTTTAGGAATTGGTGCTGCATGGCCGCGGATTTCGGTGGACGGCCCCGTCGAGGAATGCTGATGGCAGCATCTTTCAGGCTGCTTCTGACCAGGCAGTCTGCTGCTTTATCCAGGAAACTATTGACAAGGCTGGAGGGATTTTGAGGAGACGATTGGCTCTTTGAGGCAGCAAGGAAGGGAGATTTAGTGAGGCAGAGGCAGCTAGGTGGGATGGATTTGACAAATAGCTTAACTCGCTCTTGATCGGCATTGTCGATAGCACTCTTCCATAGAGCGCAGTCTCCCTGCAATGTGGGCATAAATTGCTGACGGGAGACCAATTCCAAAGAAAAAAGAGCCAGTTTAGACCAGAAGAGCAAGGAGTGGGCATAGACAATGCCCTGCGGAGGGTGGATGGGCAGGTCTAAGAGGAGGTTAAGGGCTGTGTTCATGTCATAAGCCAGTGCTGATACCTGGCAGTCAGCAAGATGCGTCGGCTTTTCTGAAGGATAGTCGTCAAGCAAAAGCCAGGGAGATGGAAGCAGGCCGTGAGAGCCTGCCGGAAGGCTCAGGTGGAGAGTCTTGATCTTGCCACGCTCATCTGGGAAGCACCTGAGGAATAAGCTTGAGAGATCGCAGGCCGCCAGGGCAAAAGGATGAGAATAGGCATGGTTCTCTCTTTTGCAGTCAGAGCTGCCGGAGATGAGAGGAGTTTCAGATGACTCTGACCAGATACAGAATGTTTCTGTGTCCCATAAGCCATGGATGACTTGCATACTATTTGGTCCGTTTGAGGGTTAGCTTGGGCGATTGCAGATGGCGAATATGGAAGCTTTCAGCCATCAGACCGATCTTGCTAGCTTAGCAGAGCTCCCGAAAGCAGCGATTCTGTTTCAGCGGCGAAAAGCTGAGCCCTTTGACTTGACTCCGGTTTTACTGCACTCAACTGATATAAATATTAGGATTATATTGGGGTTTTCATAGCCTGCATCGTCCATGTGTCAATATAATGAGTCATAAATCCGTTATCTCTGATCTCTCAGTGCAGTCCAGCCCATACAATTCAGCGAAGAGCCATTATCTGAATCCATCTCTATTTGGCTCAAGACATCTCTTTAAACTTTATCTCTATCTCAAGCTCATTTTCCTCGTATTCCACTTCAAGCTTGATGGGATACGAGGGATTGACTGAGAGGGCCACGCTACCATAGGTCACCTCAACATTACCTCCAGCTTCAATTTCCTGGGCCAGATCTCTCAAAAAAGCTGCAGCCTCAAGATTCGTCAAATAAAAATCCTGTTTGAACTCTTCAATGCCTTTATCAGAGCAGAATTTTAAGGAGATTTTTCCAGGCGTGCCTAATAATTCAGTCATGCAGATCACTAATATGATTGGGCTGTGTCCATAAAGAGCTTTGGCTCATGAGCAGTCACTAATAAAGCCTGATCCGGATCACATGAATGCCTTCAGTCTTCTTCTGCACCACATCATCAGGAGCCGTCCGGGGGTCAAATCCGTACATGTTGCTGTTCAAACCGCTGCCCTTAAGAATGGCTCTCATAGCCATCAGCCTCTCGGCAGCATCGCTAACCTCCTTCGCATGCCCTGAGAAGGCTCCCTCAGGCAGGAGAACAGTGACGTGGGGATCGGCAAGCAGGTTCAGGTACCATTGCCCTTTCATCTCCCGTCCCTGATAGCAGTAGATCTTTTCATTCAATCGGGCATAGCTCACCGGAGTATAGCGAATTTTCCCCGTCTTTCTCCCAATAATTCCGAGAACCATGATGTCGCCAGCAAGCTTGACGACGACCTTTCCCAGGCCATTCTTATATGCCGGAACGATGAGGAACCTGTTGATGACGCGAAAAAACGCCCTTAAAAATCGTCTATAGTTCATTTTATCATCCTCCGGCAAATGCTCTTACTGATTATGGATCTAAGGCTATTTATTTTCAGTCCTCACCCAAAACTCATGGTGATCTGATAAAGCGCGCCAGCTTACGATATCTGTCTGCCAGAGGCGAACCTGGCGACCCCTCAATCACTGTCGCATTCTTGCTTTCGCAGACCTGAATTGTTGGGTCTCGGGGAATCTCGGCCACCACATTCGTATCCAGCTCTCTGGCAGCAGCATGAACGATTTCGGATTCATTTGCTATCCCCCTAGCATTTAGAACCAGGCCTCTCAACTGGGCATAGCCTCGCCCTTTGAACTCGGCCACAGCCTGGGCGATATTCCTAGCTGCAAAAAGAGACATCTTCTCTCCGGATGTCACAATGTAGACCTCATTTGCATAGCCCTTTCGCAAAGGCATGGCAAATCCGCCACAGACCACATCTCCAAGAACATCGTAAAGGACCACATCAGGCCTGAAGATTTCATAAGCCTTCAAGGCTTCCAGCTTCTCAAATGATGCGATGATCCCTCTGCCTGCGCAGCCCACGCCAGGTGTTGGGCCTCCACATTCGGCACAGAGCACGCCGGCAAATCCGGGAAAGACCATATCCTCTAATGACGCACTGGAAGACTTACGCCTGATAGTATCCAGGATTGTTGGAATCTGCTGGCCTTTCATGAGCATACAGGTGGAGTCAGCCTTGGGGTCGCATCCGATCTGCATAACCCTCGACCCTTGCTCAGCAAGAGCCGCGGAAATATTGGCAGTCGTTGTTGACTTGCCAATTCCGCCCTTGCCATAGATAGCGATCTTTTTCAATTTCGGAACACCTCAGAATTTTGATTGAGATGATTGATGAGAGTCTCAGTCAGATAGGCATGACCTCGAAAGCCTACAAATGGAGTCCCGTCATATCGATAGATGTGGTCGAATGCAGGAAACGCGGCATGCACCTTAACTGGTATATTTTCGGCCATCAACAAATCATAGGAGTTGCCAAAGAGGATATGAGGATTAATGTCCCTGATCGCCTCCGACAGCATTTTTCCCTCCGGTTCGACTAGCATTCTGCCTATTTTTCTCCTGGAGAACTCGGATTGAATCTGTGGCATCTCAGGCCAAATCGGCAGAGATACAAGAGACGGCTCAATGCCCCACTCATCCTGCAGAAGAGTTGTCAAACCCAAGGCATACTCAGAAGGGCAGGAGACTGCTGCCTTGAGATGATCCAGGTCTTGCAGGAAATTGACAAGCTCCAGTATTGAGAAACCGTATCTTTGCAGCTCGGACCTGAGGACGCTTCTCTTAAGCTCTAATCCCATGATTGCAGCTATATCATTGAGCCAATTAATCGATCCCTTGACACCGAATGGAAGTCCGTAGTAGTAAGGAATTCCGTAGCGTTCTTTCATGATTTCTGCGGCTTGTATGCCAATATCTCTTGTAACCAGGTTTAGAGAAGCACATGCCAGATTCTCAATTCTGTCGATATCCGTTGAAAATGTAAAGATCGTGTTGACCTCGGCTCCAATCAGGCCGAGCATTCTCTTTATCTCCGCCAGATCGGAATTGGCATTGAAGGAATCAATGGTAGGCCCAATAATATTCACTGAGCAGGGCTTCCTCTCTCTGGGCTCTTTTATGATATTATTCGTCAGCGATCTGAAGACCTCCTTTATTCCAACATGGTAGTCACCAGCAAAGCCACCTCCAGAAAATGAGATAAGCCGGGCGGATGTATCCGGCTGGATTTCTTCGATGATCCCCTGCAGGTCCAGGCCTATCACAGATGTGACGCCTGTCGCTACCAATGCTATGACTTTCGGGCGATATTCGTTATCCAGCTCGACCACAGCCTCCTTGATCTTCGTATCCCTGCCCATGACCACATCGTCCTCATCCATTCCGCTGGAGAAGAGCTTGCCTTTGGGAGACTGGCGGTTCATGATCATGTAGTTGAAAGCGTTGAAATTGCAGGTGCCTGTGGAACCATGCTCAAGGATAATGAGATCATTGATCCCTGACAATGCCCACAAGACACCGAAATAATCAGATGGAACAGGATAGTCCTCGTGCTTTAAATCCAAGGTTATCACTCCCCTTCTGCTAAATTCTTCTCCTTGTACATCATTGCCTCAAGGCCCGCCGGCATCTCCTGGAGGAGACGCAGAACCTCGATTGTACTCTCAAAGCCTAGCTTATAATATGACGCAGAAAGAACTACCGGCACGATTTGCATCTTCGACAGAGCCTTTCGATCAAAAGCCCCGAGAAACATATCGGGAGATAGCTTTCTTAAAAGCTGCTCATTTTGCAGGGAATTGTCGCCCCGAAATATTAGTGGATCAACTCCGCTGGCAACAAGCTCATTGATATCAGGCCTGTCCTCAGGAAGAGGGGTCTGGAGCAGTATCACCCTGGGCTCGATTCCCAGCTCGGAGAGCAACATGGCCAGATCGAAGGTCCTTCCAGATATGCCGGAAACGGCGCAGCTCTTGCCGCTCAGGTTCCGGCGTGCCTGGATGATCATCTCTTCCGTCTCCCTCTTCAGCTCTGCAATTTCAGATGAAAGATCAATATTGAGAGCCGCTGCAATCTCCTGATACCATTTCTCTATGGAAGCTGGACGGTAGGGCTTCCGGCAATAGATATACTCTGTACCAAATCTCTCTTTCATCATCTTGGCCAGGGGCAGAGCATACTGGTCTAAGACGAGATTCAACTGGACGCCAGGTGCCTTCTCCAGCTCGGATGGGCTGCAGTAGGAGGGAATTACATTCCGGATCACTATTCCATTCTTCCTCAGGATATTTGCTAGCTCCGTCTTCCTGGCAGTTGAAGTCCATAGTCCCAGGATATTGATCGTTTTTTCTTCCTTTGGCTGGGGGGCCATCAGCAGAAATAGGGATTTAAACATGTTCTCGACGCCGGGAGCTGCGCCCTCGCAAGTGAAATTCTCGGTATGGACTATGAGCAACTTGGCTTTTACGAGAGGCCGGATTCGATCGATGCAGGAGTCAAAGTCCTCGCCCACGATCTCCTGCAGGCAAGAGGTTATAAGAAAAAGAACCTCTGGATGATGCTCTTCTTCTGCTTGAAGGATGGCCTCTTGGACTTTATCATGAAAGCCGAATATGATGTCATCCTGAGAATAGTTCACAAAGAGAAGATTATTTGGTCGAGGGTCAGCTGTCAAGGATCTCATGTTCATAGAGAGCTTGGCGTTGTAAAGGCATATCGCCGGTCCCAAGAGCAGCGCGCAGGAGTTCTTGATAAGCGGCACTGTCCCGGCCACTGCCCGAAAGGAGCAATGCTGGCCAGGATATTTAGCAGCAGCGGTAGCTGGCAGAGCGCTATCTTCAGATAGCTCGCTCAGCAGAAGACATTTATCCATAATTTCTGGTTTATTTGAGTCCACGCACATCAATCCTCAGCATCATTCGATATGCTCGATTATTAATTTTATAATAAACCTTGCGTTATATTTTTACACCATGTGTATGATGTTCATGAGCTGGCCATTGGTATAAATAATTCGCGATTGCATCATACTAATGTTTTTGTTTAAAATTTTTTGTAATATTTATTATGCAGGAAATTATCAAGTTTCAGAAATGAAATATAAGTGTCCTCCGAACAGGGGAGAATGATGCCTTTTTTCTTTTTCAAAAGTCTCTGGACGCACCCGTTCAATTCAACCGGAAGCTTTAAGTAAATTAACTTGATTTAGACCAAGTTTAATGGAATGATCTTTCCATGCGTCCATTCAAATAGGAGGCGAGAACCGCAAGTGGCGAATGCTGCTCCCGCCTTCATCTCCCAATTATCCTTTAATGTCTCGGCATCCAGTTTTTCCAGCATCTTAAGAATTGCTGAGGCCAAACTCGCTAAGCGAACTCTTCTGCCTGCAGATCTCTGCTCTTGCTGTCATCCAATGCCTCGCTTCGCATTCCCTGCGCGCCGCCAGCCGGGACCGGGCCCCACTCCCGTGCCCGCCCATACGTATGAGCTGTCGGGCTGCGGGCTAGGAGCACGCAGGCTATGACGTCCGGCAGGCGGGAGGAGCGGAAGCGAAAAACCCTAATCGCATGGTTTTGACAAAGATCTCGCGAGAATATCTTCACGGATCAAAGTTTATTAAAGACCTCTATAAACTCGTCTCTTGTTATTCCTGCTTGTCTCAGTATCAACAACAATGTAGAGCTCTTGATTTCCTTATGATTCGGCATAGTTAGTGGCGTCCGACTTCCATCTGCATTTATTCTACTCAAGGAAATATGGTTGCCTTCTCGGATTACCTCAAAGCCCAAGGCTCCCAAGGCTTTGAGCACCTTTGCTATTGGTGCATCTCTCGGAAACTTTGTCACACTATCACTTCAGCTACGAAGGTCTCACTGATCTCGTTTGCTTCAATGACCCCTCTGCCAAAGGTTTCAATATGAAATTGTATAGCGGATTTTACCTCAGAAAGGGCTTCTTCATATGTGTCGCCTTCTCCTACTATTATCCCTTTAATGCCTACAGGATAGGCAACATAGCCATCAAAATGCTTTTCTATGATTATTTTAACAGGTTGCATTCTTTATTACTATGCGGTTCTCGAAAATAAATGTATGCTTGGGTTTTGAGTTTAGGCCAATTGCAGGGCAAATCATATGCGGCTCTCTACGATTTCATGTGGCTATCCTCAATTCTCGCGCTCGCCCGTGAGGGCAGCCAGGCAGCTGGGCCGGGAGCACGTAGAGCGACGGAGGCTGGCGGGAGGGAGGGCCGGAAGCGGAAAGCTTGGGCGGGCTGATGCCCTCATGCAATAGGCATTGATATCATAATGACATCGACATTAAATGGCTGTTCGCTATTTCATCAGCTCAAGAAATTCTTCGGGGGTCATGTCCGCATCTCTCAAAATGTTCTTTAAAATCTTCGGATGAAGCTCTTTGCCAGAATGGTATGGCACTGTGACCCTCTGCCCCTCTGCGTTCTTGTAGATCCGATGGCTGCCGCTCTGACGGGCCAGAAAGAAGCCGGCTTTCTCAAGGACACGGACCGCATCGGCAGCTTTCACCCTTGGCAGCTTGTCCGTCATACTGCGACATCCAAAGATGTCAGGCTGATGGATTCCGACTGAGGGACTTCTTCACCGCTATCAAGTCGGTCTTCCACATGCAGAGCAATGGCGTCTTTGATATTCTCAATGGCTTCCTCGTACGTGTCGCCCTGAGAGTAACAGCCCTGCAATTCGGGGGCGAAAGCAAAGTATCCGTCTTTATCCTTCTCAATCACTACTGAGAAACGATAGACTCTGGACTTGGCGCTGACGATCTCTTTGGACAGGCTAATCTCTCCAGCAGAGTTCATGCATCAGACAATTCGCTTTAAAAGTAATTATCCTTTGCCATCTGAGGATTCTTCAAGGGAGTTCACTTATCAGAATTGCATCGCATTCCCCGCGCGCCTCCTGCCGGAACCATGCTCGTCCGCGCTACCGCGCCCGCTCGTGAGTGTTGGGCCGCGTGCAGGCGGGCCGGGATGGGCTGAGAACCTGATGAAGGCATAACCGTCAATTAATGTTAGCTCTGTGGCTTTTGCCTCTTGCTGGCATTGAGGAAGATCATTCCCACAACCTGGCCTTTCTCATACCTGATTATGACGTCATCATGTTTTTTTTTTCTGCGGCATAGGGAGGCATCAAGCCTCTTCTCTGAGCTCTTCTTGGATCTTTAGGATATTGGCCTTCAGCACCGGCAGCTCGACTGTTGCCACGAGCCAGACGGTCTCGAGGTCCACTCCAAAATACTGATGGATTATGATATCCCTCATTCCCGCCAAATCTCTCCATGGAACCTCAGGATGATCCTGTCTCAAATCTGCTGGTAGGTTTTTCACAGCTTCTCCGATTATCTCTATTCTCCGGATGATTTTATCCTGCAAGCCGACCGAATTCTTTAGGTCGAGTTCTGTTTTTCCTCTGGAATAGCACTCGATAATCTCAATGCTGTCCAGGATATGACCCAGGAAAACCAAAGGATCCTTCTTCATAGAATCGGAACCTGTTCTGCCAGAATTCGGTCTTTGAGACGGGGGTGCAGCGATTTATAGGTCAGAAGATCAACGCGCCTGTTTATGGAGTCCTCCAGTTCATTCTTCAGATGGGCCAGGTCCAAAAGGCTCTTTTTGCCTTCGAATTCAATCAAGAGATCGACATCGCTATCTTCAGTCATTTCACCCCTCACGATGGACCCAAAAAATGATGCTCTCTTTACTCCATTCCTGCGAAGTATATCGATTATCATCTCACGCACGGGCTGAATCTGGTCGGTCATGTATTTTCCCACTTTAAATAATGGGGGCAAGACATTTGACCTTTTCGAAAGCGCAATCAGTCTGACTTCGATTTCAGATTGCTGATCTGGCTCATAAAAATCCTCGCGCGCCGCATGCCGGGGCCGGGCCCGCCCGCGCTACCGCGCCCGCTCGTGCGTGTGGGCCGCGTGCAGGCGGGCCGGGATGGGCTGAGAACCTGATGAAGGCATAACGTCAATTAATGTTAGTTCTGTGGCTTTTCCTCTTGCTGGCATTGAGGAAAGTCATTCCCACAACCTGGCCCTTCTCATACCTGATTATAACGTCATCATCGGTCATATCGGAATCATCGGCATGACTGGGCTTCTTAAAGTTAACATAAAGGACATCGGCCAGCTCATCATAATTTATCCAGATATTCTTTTGGGGTATATCCAAAAGATGAGGTACGAGTGCCGCAATCTTTTCAACGCTGTCTATTTCTGCCGCTGCCATACCTTTGTTCTCCTCTCTAGCTGCTTTTTTCGGCTGCTTAGGAAAGCGGTGATCACAAAACCATCCTTTCCACTAACTTCCTTGTAGACTACTACTATATATTTATCTGTTTGGATCTCCTTCGCCGCCAGAAGTTCTCCAGAGTTGCCTTCATAAACTGCATCAGGATCCTCCACGGTCTCCAGAACCTCTGAATAGTATCCAGCCATCTCAGAGTGGCCCTCCGTTAAATGTATCCATCGCTCATCGGGCAATCGGATTGGCACACCATTCTTAGACAGTGCAGTCCCCATCATCTGACTTTTGTGCCATTATGCTATTTTATCGAAGCGGTTGACCGCAGTTGCATCTCTCGGACAATCGCTTTCTGTTTATCGTCACCATATGTCGTTGCCGTCCGTTCGTGCGGGCAGCCGGGCAGCAGGCTGGGATCCATGCGGGGCAATGGTGCCAGGCGGGCGGGAGAGCCAGGAGTAGAAAGCCAAGGCGGTCCAAGATGGGTGAAGGACAGGCTCAAGGATTCGCAGTCTCATGCTCAGGGTGACTCGTGGGAAGTGATGAGTGCTCACGCATGTGTTTGTGTGCTCTCAAGGGCTCGCCTAATGTTTGAAAAACCAAAAATAGGCAGGCTTTTAATGTTAGATGACAAAATCATGATGGTGGTTTTATGCTCGTGAAAGCAATCTATGAGAACAGCGTTCTAAGACCATTGGAAAAGCTCGATTTAAAGGATGGTGACTTGGTCGAGATCGAGGTAAAGAAAAATCCAATCGATCAACTTTATGGCATCATTAAGATCCAGAATAAACAATGGCTCGATGAAATCATAGAGAGTCCTGATTTGGAGCCAATTTGATGTCCAGTTATATCGAACCAGGCACGACTATTTTTGTAGATGCGAATGTTTTGCTTTATGCAGTTTCCGGCCATGGAAGTATGGCAATTCATCCAAGTGGCTTCTCGAATCGATAAATGATGGCGAATATAATGCTATTACTTCAGTTCTTGTGTGCAATGAAGTTTTTCATAGGTCACTAATAGCTGAAATTGTAGAAAGAGAATGCATAAGTCCCAAATCCGTTTCGGAGTGCCTGAAGAAAGACCCTGGATTAGTAAAGGAATCGATCAAAGCATGGGACGCTATCGAAAAGATAAAACAGATCATCATATGACGGTACTAGGAATCGATGGAATCATTTTTAATATGGCACTAATCTTTTCCAAGAAATATGGGCTCTTATCCAATGACGCTCTTCATCTGGCAATTATGAAACAGGAAGGTGTGGGCACAATTGCATCAAATGACAGAGATTTTAGCAGTGTGGAATGGCTCAAGATCTGGAGACCTTAACAACCACCAGCCGTTAGGAAAATACGGTGCGACGTTCTTTGTTCTATTTCGCGTTTAGGTGCTGAGGATTTATGCATTCGCATCTCTCGTCGGTTCGTTTAGCATTCCTCGCGCGCCGCCTGCCGGGGCCGGTGGCACGCGCTGATGTGGATCAATGGTGATATCAACCCATGTGCTCGGTATCTTGAATCAGGGAAGCATTTTAAGTGTGTCAGCTATTTGTTCTCATTCTTTCAGCACCTACTCGATTCGTCAGAGCTTATCTAACGCAACTTCAAGGCTCTCCATGATCTATTCGCACCAAAACCACTGGATCTGACAGTTTTTCGGAATCCACTAGGCGCTTGCCCTAGTGCTTAAACATCAAAGCTAACATTTCCAGCTGCGATTATCCAGTTTGTGAGCGAATTTTGTATATACTTCTTTGTTTATCTCCAGTTCACGGGATAAATGAGGTTAATATGGGGTCGCTTTATTTAAATAGGCTTAATGATAGCGAGAGGCAAGTGCTTCAAAAGAAGTTATATGAGTCCCAAAAAAGCAAATGCTTCATCTGTGAAGATAAAATTGATCTTAGACTCCATACGCTTCAAATTGATCATGTAATTCCATTAAAACGAGAGGGAAAGGATGATCCCTTAAATTTCGCTCTGGTTCATTCAAGCTGCAATGAATCAAAACAGGATTCGGATCTAAGAGTTGCAAGGGTTTTAAGGAGATTTAGTCGTATCAAGGATGCTATTTCAAATAGAGGCCCGAATTTATCAGACATCTTAATTCAATATGGTGGTTCACAATACGATTTGTTCCTAAATCTTGAAGGTGACAGAGAGGATTCGATAAAATACTCTCTTTCCCAAATAGGGGATAATGATGTCTACACGGAACGAGTTTATAGAGATGAATTAAGTGGTTTTAAATATTTTTTTGCGCTATTACCAATTGAATATTTATTTCATGATGACAAAATTAATCCAAGATCAATTGGACAAAATATATCAAAATTAGTTAAAGAATTCTTTTTAAAAATACCTCAGTTACATATTTCCTTAGGATGGGTGGAACTTAACGAAAATGACAAGACAAAAGTGCGGATATTTGATGGACAACACAAGGCAGCAGCTCAGGTCTTGCTTGGAGCTAAAAATTTGCCTGTTAGAATCTTTCTTAATCCTGATTTGGATATTCTGCTAACTGCAAATACCCATGCTGGAACTACACTAAAGCAAGTCGCTTTTGATAAATCCGTGCAGAGCCATCTTGGAAATGCTCTCTATGTTGAGCGAGTGGAACGCTTCAGACAAGAACATGGTCTATCTGAAAATGAATATAATTTCTCTGAAGTAGATCTTGTAAACTATTATAAAGGTGAGTCTAGGGAAATGAAGCGATATATTTTAGATTCAATACGAGATGGAATGACCTATCATCAAGAGAATAAGCTAAAGGATTATATGGATTTTGGTGGTAGAGAAAATATAAAACCTTTGTCATACAGCACTATTTCAAAAACATTTTATTCCTTCTTTATTTACCAAGGTCTTTTAAATACACCACTGAGTTATAAATTAGAGGAAGGAGAAAATCCAAGAGAAATTGAGAAAGAACAAATATTGACATTAATGAATATAATATGCTCAGAGATATTTATCGGAAAATTTAACCCAGATATTGGAACACGAATAGAAAATAAGATACAAAAGGGGGAGGATATTCCAGAACAGCACATTATAGCTTGCAGGATAAGCAAAGAAGAAATCATGTATAATTGGCTCAAGTATATAGAGCAAATAGTGAAAAATTATTTTATAATGCAAGGAAAACCTATACAAGAAGAAAAACTATTCCAATACAGATTCCCTCAACCATTATGGGAGCGAATTAAGATTTTTATAAAAAATTTAAAGAACTTGCCTGTATGGATTAACAGAGATTTATCTTTAACAGTCTTTGGCGGAAAGCAAAACTACTCGTATTGGCAAAGCATATTTGAGACGGGAAAAACGCCACAAGGATATCAAGCATCAGAACCTCTCGACCTAATGAAAATGATAAAAGAATAAGAATAGGTTGCTATGGAGCATTATATTCCTCAGAGCGCCAAAGCTACGTCGAACTTCTAATAATAAATGATGCAAAGTCTTACACCATCTTCTCCCTCACCGGCGCGAGTATCTCGTTCATGCACTCCGCTGCTGCCTTCTTGAGGTCCATCGGATGCATCGCCCCTGAGACGAAATCTGCTTCCAGCGCCTCGTAATTCTGATAGGAGACATCCCCTCCGAACTTCTCCGGGCGTCGGATGGTCATCCCTGCCTCGATCCTCGGAAAGACGTGGTACTTGCATATTGCCAGAACAGGGTTGTTCTCCACTACCTTGGCCGGGCAAAAGGCGCTCTTGATCTTCTTTTCTACGTCTGCAGCCGGCTCGTCAACAGCGATGTTGTTTCCCTTGGAGGAGGACATCTTCTCGCCGTTCAGGCCAGGGATCAGCGGCGTGTGCATGCATACCGGCGCCGGCAGGCCCAGGCGCGGCAGCTCTTCGCGGGCGAGCATGTGAATCTTCCTCTGGTCAATGCCGCCTACTGCGAGGTCGATCTTGAGGTCAGCAATATCTATGGCCTGCATGAGTGGGTAGATCATCTGCGAGACCATCGGGTTCTCAGCGTTTCTGCTGACCTCGTCCATGCTCCGGCGGGCCCGGTTGAGAGTGGTGTTCCTCGCCATCTGCAGGATCTTTAGCATATATTCCGGCTTGAGCTGATAGTTCGTTCCATAGACAAATTCAGTCCTCTCAGGGTCGAGACCCAAAGCCATGAAACAGTCCCGGTTGTAGTCTGCGATCTTTCTCACCTCTTCGAGAGTGCCCTTCTCGTTGAGAAACGCATGCAGATCAGCTAAAAGGACAACGACATCAAAGCCCGCCTTCTGCAGGTCGAGAAGCTTGTTAGCCGTCAACATATGCCCCAGATGGACCTTGCCGCTCGTCTCATAACCCACGTAGGCCCGCGGCCTTCTTGGCAATTCCAGGAGGCCCTTGAGTTCGTCTACAGTCACTATCTCTTCTGTGTTTCTCATCACCAGCTCAAGCTTATCCAAAGCACATTCACCACTCACTCAGAGGAATGGGGAGGTATAATGCTTTTGGTTCATCGGAAAACAATTAATACTACGGATGTTGATGCTGTATCATGCATAGGGGTAACTTCAGGCTGCCCAAACCCGGCCTAAGCCGCGAGAAGAACCTGGTCCTCATACTGCTGGCCATCCTAGTCGCCCTGGTCCTCTGGGGTACATTCTGGTGGATGGTGAGGCTGGCGCTATTCATAGTGATAGTCTACATAATCTACCTGGTGCTCAGGGAATACTTCTGAAGAGCCAGGCCACAGCGCCCTCGCCCTCTCCAGATCCGCCCTGGTATTCAGGTTAAAGAATGTGAGAAGCTCTTCATCCAGGGGCCGCAGCAGATCCACAGGAATGCTTCTGACAGCCAGCTCCCGGAGCGGAGCATGAACCCTTCTCTCACCCATTTTTATAGCTCTCTCGCAGGCCTGCAGCATCTTCTCCCGGAGATAAACACAATGAAGCGGCTCAAATAGCCCGCCGGGTTGAACAGGAACCGCTCCTTCAGAGCTGTCTTCATCTTTTGCAGTCTCAGCTATCTGAAAGAGCCGATCCACAACACGAGGACATAAAAAAGGCAGATCGCAGGGCGCGGCGAAAGCAAATCTGCCTCTCGCCTTCTTCATCCCGGCATACAGTCCCGCCACCGGCCCGTAACCCGGCACCATGTCCCAGGTGAAGATGACTGCGCTGACTGCGTCCGACATAGGCATAAAAGACTCGACAACCTTGGCAAGCCGCCCTGCGTGGGCCTTGTCCCTGGCAACCACCACAACCTCATCAGCTACCCGGCAGAGCTTCTCAGCAGTCCAGCAAATCAGAGGCTTCCCATCAAACTCTAAAAACGATTTCTCTTGGCCCAGACGACGGCTGTTTCCCCCGGCCAGGATCACTGCGGATCGCATAGCCTCCAGCCGCTCTCCCGGCAGTCCTCAAGAAGAGCCCTGAGAATGACAGCCTTTGCATCAGACAGACTTGCATCGCTTGAGAGAACTGTGTGCTCGCGGCTGACCGACGCAGTCCTCTCCCCAGCTTTGGTGAAAATTGCCTCGATTAGAGCCTCGTTAACCCGTCCACCGGCAAGAGCAACCTCGTCCGCTGCCAGCTTCTGAGTGAACCTGTTGCCAAAGATTATGCATCCCACGCCCCCCCATGCCCGGATCTTCGCAGTGCCGCCAGACCCATTGCCGCTGGTGATGTCCACCTGCAAGCTGATGCCGGGAGCGACATAAATCCTCCTCCTCCGGGAGAGCTGGGCAGATATCTCGGTGACCTCTCCTACCAGAATATCTCCCCGCCTCCAGACCTTCTCACGACCGTCCGAAATCTGAATGACTGCCCCAGTCTCATTTGCCCTGGCCTCCAGCTCCATATCATCTTTAATCCGTCCGGAGTAAAGCTCCTCCTCCAACTGCGAGCAGGACCCCAAAAAAGCGATAGCCCGCCTGTCGGCTCCAATTACCGCCTTCCGGCTGGCTGATAGAGCAATTACCAGAGACATGTCAAACCTTCTGATTTACTTCTGCTTCACTTCAGGCCTGCTTGACTCTCAGCAGCCGATGCAGTCTGAGCGAGCAGCATGGCGACAGTTAGTGGTCCAACTCCTCCAGGAACTGGAGTAATGGCTGAAGCCACGTCCTTGACAGCTTCGAAATCCACGTCACCTACGGTCTTATCCCCTACCCGATTGATGCCCACATCAAAGACCACAGCCCCAGGTCGGACCATATCCCTTTTAATGAGGGCCGGAACGCCTGCTGCGACGACCAATATCTCCGCATCTTTGGTGTGCTCAGCCAGATCTTTGGTGAAGACGTGGCAGACCTGGACTGTCGCATTGCGGTTGAGAAGCATTGCAGCCAGAGGCTTGCCGACAACATTGCTGTGGCCCACAATCACCGCCTCAGCTCCTTCCAGCTTTTTGCCAAGCTTCTCGAGAGCATAAATGATGCCCCGTGGCGTACAAGGCACCAGCCGCTCAGCTCCCAAGAGAAGAGCGCCCATGTTCACCGGATGAAATCCGTCCACATCCTTTTCAGGCAAGATGCTCATCATGGCCCTCTGGGGGGCAAGCCCCCTCGGCAATGGCAACTGCAGCAAAATGCCATTGATGTCCGAGCGACCGTTCAACTCCAGAATCTTCTCAATCAGATCCTCTTCTGAGCAGTTTTCCGGAAGGACCACGTTCTCGGACCGAATCCCGACACGTGTGCATGCCGAGTGCTTGAGCCGAATGTACATCTGAGAAGCCGGGTTCTCGCCTACCAGGACCGTGGCCAGGCCGGGCACAACGCCCTTTCTGGCCATCTTTTTAACCCTCTGAGCGGTCTCAACCTCAACCTCTGCCGACAGAGCCTTTCCATCGATTATCATAACAGATCAGATCCATAATGTCCAATCAATTATATCAAATGCATCATACCATACATCAGGCCAGATCTGGATAAAGCGGGAACTTTCCACACAGCTCTTTTGCCTGGTTTCTAACGCTGGCTATGGTCTCTTCGTTCTTGATATCGCGGAGCACCGCTGTGATCAGGTCTGCGATCTGGACCATCTCTGTTTCCTTCATGCCTCGCGTGGTCATGGCAGGTGTGCCGATCCGAATACCGCTCGTGACAAAGGGCGTGGCCGGGTCGAAGGGTATCATGTTCTTGTTAAGTGTTATCCCTGCCCTCTCCAGCGTCTCATCAGCCATCTTACCTGTTATGCCCTCTTTGATCAGTTTGACAAGCATCAGGTGGTTGTCTGTCCCGCCTGAGACCAGCTCGAAGCGATTGGCAAGAAGTCTCTCAGCCATAGCGCGAGCGTTCTTGACCACCTGGAACTGATACTCCTTGAATTCAGGAGAGAGAGCCTCTTTGAAGGCCACTGCCTTCGCGGCTATGGCATGCATAAACGGACCGCCCTGGGTGCCTGGGAAGACTGACCTGTCTATGGCTGAAGCCAGCTCCTCCCTGCAGATGATCAGAGCTCCCCTCGGCCCGCGCAGGGTCTTATGAGTGGTGGTGGTAACTATATCCGAGTATGGCACAGGCGACGGATGAGCGCCCACTGCACACATGCCGGCTATGTGGGCGATGTCGGCCATGACCCGAGCCCCAACCTCATCGGCAATCTCGCGGACGGCCTTGAAGTCGATTGTTCTCGGGTAGCTGGAAGCGCCAACCACTATGAGCTGAGGCTTGTTCTTCCTGGCGATATCAGCCATCACAGAGTAATCGAGCATCTCAGTCTCTTTGGAGACGCTGTAGGGCACGATCTTGTACATCCTGCCTGAGAAATTGACCGGGCTGCCGTGAGACAGGTGGCCGCCGTGAGCCAGGTTCATGCCCATGATCGTATCGCCATGCTTGAGAATTGAGAAGTAAGCGGCCATGTTGGCCTGGGTGCCGCTGACCGGCTGGACATTGACATGCTCTGCGCCGACAAAGAGCTTCTTGCATCTCTCGCGGGCTAGCTCCTCGGCCACATCTACATTGGCCGTGCCGCGATAGTATCGTTTGCCGGGGTAGCCTTCGGCATACTTGTTGGTCATGATGCAGCCCTGGGCCTCCATGACCGCTCTACTTGCGAAGTTCTCAGAAGCTATCAGAATTATATTCTCTCGCTGCCGCGCCAGCTCTGACTGGATTGCGGCGGAGATCTCGGGATCTTGCTCGCTCAAAGATTTCAATCAAATCACCAGATCACTATGATGCTATCAGGATTTGAGGAGATGCAATGAGGAGGGCAAAATAGATTATGGTATGATCCGTTTGGCTGCACAATCATGGTGTGCCCATACATAACAAATTTCATTTAAAAGATTGGATCTGAACATGTTCTATCGTCCTATAATTTTAAAGCCATAAAGATAGCAGAATCGCTAATTTGCGAGGCAAACTAATCCAAGTTGTGGAATCAGTGCTGATTTCTGTACCACTCCTTTATATCCACCTAGCTCCAATGATAAAAAAGGGCAAAGCTTCGACCCCGAACTAATCGTTCCCGGTCCCTCCATAGGTTTTGCCCTTCTTGTTTAACCCAGATTACGGATCATAAAAAAAGATTTAACATATACCGATCACACATTGAGCTGGTAGGCATAGCCAGCCTTAAAGTACTTGTAATCCGAGAACGTGAGACCACTGCCATCTATGGCGATGTTGTGATACTGATCTCCCTCTACATTTATGGTCACGGTTCCATCAGGGTCTCCAGTCATTCCCTCGGTAGCCAGATAGTTGCCGTCCACATAGACGTTGTACCCTCGCAGCCACGCCGACTTGACAGAGACTGATGCGAAATTGTAAACCTGCGGTATTGTCTGCTGGTATGGCACTACGTAGATGACTATTACGTTGCTGGGCTGACCGTCAATATTGAAGAACAACTGATGCTCTCCAACCTCATCGGCATAGAATCCTATCTGGTTGTAAGGATACAATGAATAGCTATTCGTAAACAGTGTGCCGTCAGGATATATCTCGTAGAGGCGGCCATAGCCTCCCGAAGGCGAGATAGCAATCAGGTTAAGCTCTGAGCCCAAAGGAACAACCGCGTACTGGGTCCAGCTCGATGCCCCAGCGATCCACAGAGAGTTTGTGCCGGTGGCAAGAGCGTTGCTCTTGTACTGGGCATAAGTCATGGCCTTTTGCGTTGAGCCGAAGTAGAGCGTATCAGGTTCTACCTCATTCAAACTTATCTTGGCAGGAGTAGTCAGCTGCTCAACAGGCTCCTCAGATACCGGGCTGTAGTACTGAGAGAACTTCTGCAAAGCAAATTGGCTGTTGACATCATCGTCCGGCTGATCGTAGACCTGACCATACACCTGATCGGTGACCATGCTTGTGGGCTCGCTGGTCATGGTCTTTTTGACCGATTCTTGAGTTGATGATACTGCGGCTCCTGTCTCCACCTGGCCGTCAAGGCTGAGTGGCAGCTCGCTCCAGGACGCGGACGCTATTTTCTGAGAAGCCTGCTGTGTCGGCTCATCTGCAGTTGCTGAGACTGCTGAAGGCAATTGCTCGCTGGTGGTTGTCGCAGAGGCCTTTACAGTGATTGTTCCTTTCATTCCCTGGTGAATCCCGCAGTGGTAGCCGAAGCTCCCGGCAGTGCCAAATGTAAAGGCATACTCCTCTCCCTTCTTGATTTTGCCTGATTTGAATTGCCCTTGAATATCGCTTTCAACCGTATGCGAAACCGCATCGCTGTTATGCCAAACGACCGTGGTTCCAACTGGCACATTCAGCAAGGATGGCTTGAATGAGCTGTCTTTGATTTCCACTGTCACTTCTGATCCAGATGAGACTGATTGAACAGATGCAACTGATGCCGAATTGAGATCAAGTCCGGCCAGATTGTACCCTGTCTGCAACTGGAAATTATCCGCTGTAGCACCCGACAGGCCGATCAGCACTATCAGAGCTAACGTCAATAGATATCCTTTCATAGGCTAGAACCCCCATTTACTTATTCGATGACCTATAAGAATAAATATTTTTTCAAGGAATCCGAAAGATTATGCCAGCAAGAAAAAAGCGTGGGGCAGAATGAACAGGCCCCTCAATCACAGCATTCAGTCTTCAGGTTCATCCCGGTAGATGGTCTGCTCTCTTCCTGGGCCCACTGAGACGGCTGAGATGTCCACGCCAAGCAGATCCTCCAGCCGCTCCACATAATCCCTGGCCTTCTCAGGCAGTTGGTCGTATTCCTTGACGGAGGTTATGTCCTCGGTCCATCCTGGCATATCCTCGTAAACCGGCTCGCACCTGGCCAGATCAACTGTGCTTTCAGGCGGATAGCCTATGGTCTCGCCATCCAGCTTGTAGGCCACGCAGATCTTGATGGGATCGATGCCTGTGAGGACATCAAGCTTTGTCAGAGCAAGTTCAGTGTAGCCGTTCAGATAGACGGACTTGAGGCCCAGGAGAGCATCAAACCAGCCGCAACGTCGAGCCCGACCGGTAGTTGTGCCGTACTCGCCGCCCTTCTCTCTCATCATAACGCCGAGGTCATCCTTCAGCTCGGTTGGCATGGGGCCCTCGCCAACGCGAGTGATGTAGGCCTTGATCACGCCTACCACGTTGTCCACCATGACCGGTCCGACGCCCAAGTTGACGCAGGCCGATCCGGCGGTGGTGAAGCTGGAGGTCACGAACTTCTGAGTTCCGTGGATGACATCCAGGAACGCTCCCTGAGCGCCCTCTGCCAGGACGCTCTTCTCCTCGATGAGAGCTATATTGATCTCTCGCGAGACATCGGTTACCCTATCCTTCAGCCTCTTGCCGATCTCCAGATACTCATCGATGTATGGGGCGTACCTGACCACAGTTGGGTCGCCGCCCATATCTGCGATGGCTTTCTCTTTGGCAGGGCCGATCTCCTTGAGCTTGGCTTCGAGGAGAGCTGGGTCTGTCAGGTCTCCCATCTGGACCTCTTCGCGGGCTATTTTGTCAACATAAGCGAATCCTATGCCCCGGTTGGTAGTGCCGATCTTCTCGGTTCTCGCCTTCTCTCGCAGACCATCAAGCTCGATGTGGTAAGGCATGATGATCGTCGTCTTGGCATCGATGCCGATATCGACCTTGATGCCCTCTGATTCAAGGGCCTGGATCTCACTCCACAGCACGCGAGGGTTGAGGACTACACCCGGACCGATAAGCAGCCTTCTGCCGAATATTGCGCCGCTCGGAACCAGATGCAGCTTGTAAGTCTTGCCGCCAACAACAACTGTATGCCCGGCATTGTCTCCGCCCTGGAAGCGGACGACAACATCATAGTTCTCGGCCAGCAGATCAATTACCTTGCCTTTTCCTTCATCACCAAACTGTGCACCGGTGAGTATCGTAAACATAGCAGTCAGGTTAACGGCCACGTAGATAACAATTTTGATGCACATGCTCAGCAATGGCCTCTGTCACGTCCACTCCAAGGGCTTCAAAGATGCCCTTGCCGGAGGGGGTCCCGTTGACCTCAATGACACAGAGCCCCTGAGGAGTCTCCAGGAGATCGACACCGCAGTAAATGGCTCCGATCGCCTTGGCGGCTCTGCCTGCCAGGTCTTCCAACTCTGCCGAGAGCGGGCACGCTGTAGGCCTGCCGCCGCGTGCCAAGTTGCTGATCCACTGGCCTGCAGGAGCATTCCTGTAGATGGCTCCTTGAACACGACCATTCACAACAAACGCACGGATGTCGCGGGGGCTGTCGAGGTGGATGAACTCCTGGAGGTAGACCAGGCCCTCAGTCCTGATAATGCCCTCCAGCCGAGATAGGTCGGCCTCTATCCCCCTCTCCAGGAGGATGATGTCTTTGCCCTTGAATCCAAAGAGAGGCTTGGAGACGGCTTTGCCAAAATCCTGAAGTGCGGTCTTAGCTTCGCGGAAGCTGGTTGTGACGAAGGTATTCGGAGTTGGCACGCCAGCATTCTGGAGGGCAAGAGAGGTGGCGAATTTATTGGCAGCCCGGGCGATGGCCTTTGGCGGATTGATGACAGGAACTCCTGAATCCATGAGGGCCTGGAGAGCTTCTATGCGTAGTGATACATCGTTGGCCCCGCTTTTGCCCATGTCCCTCACGATCAGGGCATCAAGATCCAGGAGGTCGACTCCGGCGCATTTAAAGCGAGAGGATGAGCTGTTGCTGATGGCGGCAGAGAGACTTGAAAAGTTCAGAAAAATTGGGTCCATGCCTTTCCTGGCAAAGGAGCCCAGTAGAGCCTGAGCTGTCCAGTCCTGAGGATCGGTGACGACAATTGCAGCGCGCATGAGATCGGGATTATATATCATGTTATTCAGTTTTTCCTTGGACCTCTGCTGAAGACTTGACGATGACGAGAGGATTGCAGGAGCTGTTAATGCAAGGCAAACCCTTTAATAATCAGGCCGAGAAGAAAATCGCGGTGAAATTCATGTCAATGAGTCACAAGATTGCGCTCTTATTCCTTGCAGCACTGATCCTCTCTGTCCCCGTCATGGCTGAGAGCAGATACACAATAAATGTCTCGGCTGACAAATTCCTGGGAGAGTTCCTCGTGAACCAGAGCGGATTCACACTCTATACCTTCTCAGATGACGGCAGCGCGATGGGCTTGAGCACCTGTTATGATGACTGCGCAGCCAAATGGTCGCCATTTTATGTCGAGACAATTTCTCTACCAGATAGCCTGATGCCTGGGGATTTTGCCAGCATTACCAGAACCGATGGATTGAAGCAGACAACCTTCAGAGGCTGGCCACTTTATCTCTATTCCGGTGACAGAGACGCAGGAGACGTTTTTGGAGATGGCCGGGAGGAGAATCGCTGGCATGTTGTCAGCCCTCTCGATCTGCCTCAACTGATCTGAATTGGCTTTAAACAGCCAGAACTTAATCATGATTGGAGAAGTGGAGGACCGCCATATCCTCCAATTCTCAGCTTCCAAACTGCTTTTTTGGCGGTTTACCTTTGAGCCGCATACGGAAATATCTCAAAGCCTCGCGGGAACCTGAATTGTCTTTTTCCCAGCTCCCTGTCTGCAGCCTGCAAAGCAGCCTTGTCCTCTCCTGCTGCTTTGACTTTATTAAGCACGCTGTCAGAGGACTCCTCCTCTTCCACCTGCTCCTTCACATACCACTGCAAGAACTGGATTGTAGGATCGTCCTTCTCCTCCTCTGCTACCTTGACCAGGGCATGAATGAGTCCCGTCACGACCCGCTCATGCTTCCAGACATGCCTAAAGACCTCTAATGGAGACTCCCATGTAAACTGAGGCGCCTCGACCGGCAGCATCTTTGCTCTGCCGCCATTAGCTGCCACAAAGTCAAGCATCTTCATGGTATGAACCAGTTCTTCACCGGCTTGAAGCCTCATCCAGTGGGCAAAACCCATCATTTTAATCGATTCAAAATAATAGGACATTGATAGATAAAGATAGGACGAATACAGTTCTCGATTCGCCTGAACATTCAATCCATCATTCACCTTGACGCTCAGCATCTATTTCGCCTTCTCAAATTGCTCTTTTCCAACACCGCATTCCGGACAGATCCAATCATCGGGAAGGTCCTCGAAGGCTGTTCCCGCAGCGATCCCGGAAGTGGAATCTCCTTTTTCCGGATCGTAAACATAGCCGCAGACTGAACAGATGTATTTATCCATTTTTTGCTCACCTTTGCTCTAAATTGCTCCTAATCTAAATAAAATTATCCAATAGCATCTTTATTTTGCGGTCCCTTTCAGGCAAATTCGGCTCATATCCCAGAAATGCCTGATCAAAGCGCGGCGCATCAACCTTGTAGAACTTGCCAAGTGGAATTGGTGCATCAGATCGATCATAGTTCCAGGATCGAATTATCTTTTGCGCACTCTCATAGCTCGTAACATCGTTATCCTTAACAGTATAGGTCCATTTATTGTAGCTCTCGTACAGATTGTTATAAGAGACGCAGACCTGAAGAACATCCACAAATGAAAAGCCCTTGTGCAGTATTGCTTCCTTAAAGATGGTCCGCAGCTGCTCCAGTCCGTGCGTGTAACCCCTGGCAATGTAAGACGCCCCGCTTGCAAGCATCAGATCGAGCGGGTTCATGGGACGCTCTGCTGCGCCATTTGGTGTGGACCTGCCCTTAAAGCCCTGGGGCGACGTGGGCGTGTACTGGCCGGTCGTCAGGCCGTAGACCCGATTGTCATGCAGGATCATAGTAATATCTATGTTCCTCTTGGCTGCAAAGATGAGATGATCGAGCCCCTCGGCCAGGCTGTCTCCATCTCCGGAAAAACAGATCACCGACAAATCGGGATTGGCAATCTTGATGGCTGTGGCCGCGGGGATGGTTCGGCCATGTATGGAATAGAAGCTGTTGGTTTTCATGTAGTCCACTATCTTGGCGTGGCAGCCAATGCCCGACACCAGGACCACGTTTTCTAACGGAATGCCTTCACTATCAAGCTCTGCAAGCACCATTCTGATGGCGCTCATGATGGAAAAGTTACCGCAGCCTGGGCACCAGGTGACTTGCGCGGTTGTGGCCAGATCTTTGGGATTCATACTTGAGCCCTCCCGATTTCCCGAAGGAGATCTTCTACTGAAAATGGTCTTCCATCGTACTTCAAGATTCGATCATGGATTTCGATGCCATAAAAGCCCGCGAGATTGGCCAGTTGGCCGGTTGAATTGCATTCTACTGCTATGAGCTTTTCCACACCCTGAAGGGCTCTTTTCACCAACTTATCAGGGAACGGCGAGAGGACCAGCATCTGAATCATTTTGAGTCCCAGTTTTCTGGACGCCTCCATGCATACGCCTTTGTTCGAACCCCAGCAGAGAAGGGCAGTCTTGCTCTTTTCGTCTCCAAAGACCTTTACAGTCTCGAATCTTTCCAGCTCCTGGGCCAGGGCCTGGCCTTTTCTCTGACGTTTGTCGCTTGTCTCCTTTGTTATTTTAGGGTCTTCAGTGGTTATGCCGCCTTCATCGTGAGTGTAGCTGTCAGTCTTAATAGCCTGCCCCTTTTGAGGTGGAAAGGCCAGAGGCGAGACGCCAGAATCAGTGTAAAGATAACGTTTGTACTCTCCCCGACCATCCCAAAGCAAAGCAGATAGCTGCTCATGTTCATTCGTCTCGCCTGCCAGTTCAATGTCAAAGCTGTACTGGCTTTCGCTGACGATCTTGTCAGTGAGAATGAAGGCCGGCACCTGATACTTCCAGGCCAGGCGCAAAGCGATATCCGACCAGCAGTAAGCCTCCTCGGCATCTCCTGGTGCGACTACAAACCTGGGAAACTCCCCTTGACCCGCATTGAGTACAAAGTGCAGATCCCCCTGCGCAGTGTATGTTGGCAGCCCCGTCGAAGGTCCCGTTCTCTGAGCCATGACGATTGCCACAGGCATCTCTGCCATGCCTGCCAGGCTCAGGCCTTCAGTCATCAGGCAGAACCCGCCGCCTGAGGTTCCCACTGCTGCTCTGACTCCTGCATAGGCGAATCCCTGGGCCATGATCATCACTGCGATCTCGCTTTCAGGATGCACAACCTTGATTCCAAAATCCTGGGCGTAACGTGCCATGAAATCCAGCACACTTGAGGAGGGAGTCATGGGGTAGGCGATATAGGCTCCGAGACCAGCATTGATCAGCCCCAGGCTCACCGCCTGGTTGCCTGTCAGGATGGCAAGAGGCTTTTCTACTTGCTTATCCGCATGGCTGCCTGAAAGGCTATCTGCTGGACCATCTGCACGACGATCCATGTGACACAATTGAAGGGCCTGGTCATATCCCTTCCTGGCTACAAGCAGATTCAGCTCCAGCTTCTTTGGGATATGCTTTTTCAGGACATCTTCCAGCACTGCCCAGTCTATGCCCACAACCTTGCAGTACCCACCTAATATGCAGGTATTCTTCATGACGCTGGGGGCAGCGAATTCTTTCAGGATCTGGGTGATGGTGAGGCCGCATGACTTGTGCTTTGGATCGTCAAGCTCTACACGATCTGCATCGTAAATCACAAAGGAGCTGTCCTTGAGGCGGCCTTTATGCTTCTCGAAGGTCTCCTGATTGAGAGCAATCAGTGCATCGATCTGGTCCATGTGAGAGGCAATCCGTTCTGTGGAAGCTCTCACCAATGAGAAATTATGTCCTCCTCTGATGAGAGAGGGGTAGTCGTAGTACATGTAGATGCGGTAGCCAAGGCGGCTGAATAGGCGAGATATTGTTATGCCCGCCTCATTTATTCCGTCGCCGGCTATTCCGCCCACAAGAGTTGAAAAATCGTTCATCATCATCCTCCGGGTAATTCTCTCCTCAGAGTTTTATGCACTGTAGCTTATCCGGTATATAACGCCGTTTAGATCGTCGGATACCAAGAGAGATCCGTCCTGCAAGGTTTGCACATCAACCGGCCTTCCCCATGCGGTTGTATTTTGCAGCCATCCTTCTGCGAATATCTCGTGGCCTACAGCAGTGTTATTCTGCAGACGGACAAGAGCCAGGCGATATCCAATGGGGGTATCCCTATTCCAGGAGCCATGCTCGGCGACGAATATATTCCCCTGATACTCTTCCGGGAACTGTGTGCCTTCGTAAAACCTCATTCCTAAAGGCGCAACATGCGGCCCCAACATCCAGGCAGGCGGGACCATTGCGTTGCATGTGTAGTTTCCATCTGAGCCCAGATCTGGATCAGGGATGCTTCCGGAATGGCATGATGGAAATCCGAAATTCAGTCCGCGAACTGGTGCATGGTTCAGCTCGTCTGATGGGACATCATTCCCCAGCTCGTCTCTGCCGTTGTCGGTAAACCACAGCTCTCCAGTGCGAGCATCCCAGTCGAAGCCCACAGAGTTTCTAACACCTCTGGCAAAGACCTCCATATCGCCGCCATCCGGATTCATGCGCACAATGGTTGCATTCAGCTCATCATCATGCCGGCAGACGTTGCAGTTGGCCCCCATAGCCACGTAGAGCTTGCCATCCGGGCCAAAGCCTATGTACCGCCAGCCATGCAGGAGGTACTGGGGCAGCTCCTTAACAACGACGGGCTCTTTTGGGCTGTCCAGCAGATACTCGATATCGTCAAACCTGATGATGCGATCGATTTCTGCGACATAAAGAGATCCATCCTTGAAGGCCACGCCGTTTGGATTATTCAGTCCTGATGCGATGACGAATACCTCATCAGCTTCAGCATGATTATTGTTGTTTCTGTCCACAACAGCATAAAGAGATGAGCCGTTGGGCGCGTCAAGGGTCTCGAATGGATGGCGTGTCCCCACGAAGAGCGTCCCATCTGGGCTTAAGGCCATTGATCTGGCATAGGTCAGGTTTTCGGCATAGACCTCGATCTTGAAGCCAGGTGGAAGCTTGATCATGTCCAATGGAAGCGATGCGTTATCCTGTCCATAGTCTTTGGCTTGCATCAGATAGAGCGTTTGATTGCCATCATTTGCGACAGTGATCTCAGCGGACCTGCTGCCAGCAATGACACAGTAAGCATCAGCCTTGAGAACATCTCCAGGTGACGCATTTATGGGGTAGTCGTAGGTGAAGGTGGAGGAAGGCTGGCTCTTATATTCTTTCGCCAAGACCTGCTCGCCATTCTTCATAATAATAATCTTGTAGATATAATGAGCGCTGGGATTTGAGACAACATGAGTAACTGTCACCTTTAAGCTCTGGTTCTGACTATCGAAAGCAAGACGGACCTCCGAAGGGGCATGAGCTGCGGCGAAAGGTGCCATCAGTACCAGCAGCAAGAGAGCCGCGAGCACTCCGATGTACAAGAACGACGAAGCCTTTTTATTTATCGATCTTTTGTCAATATGCAACATGAAGAAAACACCTCACTAAGGATGAAAAATATTGTTCAGGATACGACTGAATCGTATAAAAAGTTTTGGCAGAGCCAAATTGCTTTAAAGAGAAATGCGGCCTCACTCTTTTGTCAGATAATCATAGACAAAGGCCGCGACCAGAGCACCGGCAATCGGTCCTACAATGTAGATGGGAAAGAACTGCCAGAGGTTTGCGCCACCTAAAACGTAGTCCGCAAGATATGGCCCGAAGGTTCTTGCAGGATTCAGCGAAGCTCCGGCTATGTTTCCGGTAGTGGTGATTATTCCGCAGACCGTCAGCCCAATTATCAGGCCGGCAAACCCGGCAGGAGCTCTCTCGTCCACTGCCACGCCCATGATGGCAAGCATGAGAAGGAATGTGCCTATCGCCTCGGCCAGGATTGCAGAAGCGTAGCTTATGCCCGGAAAGGGAGCTGTCGCACCGAGCCCTCCGATTCTCACAGCGTCCATGCCTGCGCTGGCGGCAAAGAGGAAGCTCGCTAACGCGGCTCCCGCCAACTGGGCAGCAATGTAGGGCCCGGCATCTGAGGCTGGAAAACGCTTCGTAGCACACAGCGCAATTGTCACAGCCGGATTGAGGTGGGCGCCGGATATCCTGCCAAGAGCATAGATGGATGCTGCTATGGCTATGGCAAAGGCCATTCCGATGGCAAACCAGTCCCCGATACCGCCCAGAGCTCCAATTCCGATGTTGAAGGGATTGGGTGGGGCCTCTCCCCGAGCAATCATGAGGGTGATGGCCGCAGCGCCTGCACCGAAGTAGACCAGGAGAAACGTCCCCAGAAGCTCTGCCAGAGATCTTTTCATTAAGGACATTTTTATCCCTCGTGGTAGACTGAATAGCAGGGCTTGCAGAGGATTCTCGGAAGTTTTCTCTTCAGCTTCTTTGCAGGGAAGGGATAACCTCCTTCCCAGACATCAACCTCCTCTCTCACAAGGTGACCCATGCAAACCCCCATTCCACAGACGATGCAGATCGCCACGGCATCTGTATCCCTTTTCTCCAGGGCACAGAGATAGCATTTCATGGTATCCTCAGCTCGTTCATTCTGAGTCCATCTAGACTGCCTCTTTGTACTGGCAGTAGGAATGCCTGAAGTCCACCAGCGACGCCGAGGCGCAGTCCTTGCATCCTCTTACGGGCGAGGCTGCAGTCTCTTTATGCAATGCGATGATATTGGTCATCATGGTGGCCGTTACAGGCTCGCTCGTGAGCAGACACGGATAGTCGGCGAGCCTCATCAGAGAGGAGAACCGCACAGTGATAGCGCAGGCCGGATAGGTATAGCGCTGCGGGTTCATGAGCACCTCATTTTTATGAATCGGCTCTAGGTCGATCTCAAAGCCTGATACCTTTGGAACCAGCCTGCCGCCCATGCCGTTTCTGGCTCGCATGGATTTATCGAGAAGCTTCCAGCCGCGATAGATCATGTCCATGAAGTCGCAGTTATGCAGCTCTGCTGCAGCGCCTCTGGTGGGATAGAGCTGAACGAAATTGTGGAACCTCTTCGTAAGCAGGTCTACGACCATGACTGCATTGAATCCATCCAGCTCAAGGATGTACTCGACCGCCGCAGCCGAGGAGCCTGTGGCCAGGCTCAAAAGCTGATACTCGTTTTTAATTTTGTCTGCTGCATTGTTGAGAGTTGAATCCATGACGGCTGTAACCGCCTCGATGACGGCCATGATCACGTCGTCCTTGCACATGTTAAATGTGGACTGAGCGATATGGTGAGAGATATCTCCCACGCAGTAGGCAGGAACCGTGAGTATATTGCCGTAGTGGACTCCATCGTTCATGGCCTCCTTCACAGTGGCTGCCATCTTCTTCTTGTACATGGACATGTACTTTCTCACATCAAAAGAACTGTGGCCGAGAGCGTCCATCAGCCTGCCCTGGGCCTCGATTGGGCTCTCGTAGATGTATTTGACCTGATCGAGTTCCCTCTCTACAGCCTGGGCGAGAGTTGCTCCCTTCTCCACCTGGTTGGCGAAGACCTCTCCGATGCCGTATGAGGTGTTCATGCCCCAGGATTTGGCTGCTAGGATGGCCTGCTTGTGGGCATCGGGAATGTTGACCGTCTTTAATATCCGGTTGACAATGTTGCTGGTGCTGCCCGGAATCAGGGCAAAGTCCACAACACAGGTGGGGCCGTAAAAGCCGCCGTATCTCCGGGCTGCCTCCAGACCGATCAGGGCTTCGGCTTTTCCGACGGCTGCAATAAAGGCCTCCAGGCTCTTTTTGAACTTTTCATCCTCATCGCAGAGGATCTCAAGGATAGCTGGGGTCTGGTAGTGCTCTACGAAGGGATCGTCTTCGGGGCGAACTGTCTTGGTAAGAGACGAAATAATATTGTAATGAGCATTAACGGAGTCTACATGAAGCTTAAAAACTGATTTAGACTGATTCTCAATGGCTTTCATCTTATTAGCCACATCAACATAGGCTTTTGTGTCCTCGATTACAAAGCTTTGCCCACGTTTTTTCTTCACAGTCTCTACATCGGCATGTTGAGCCATCATGGCTTCTTTGATCATCTTTTTGTACAATTCTGACATTTGCATCACCGCATTCTGATTTTAGGTTAAACTGCAGTATTTTAAAAATCTTTAAGGCGCCTTAACACTATTATGATATCAATAACATATAAAATTTTCGGATTAGTTATGCGATAGTTAAAATAGTGGATCAAAATATAGTTCCTGATGCCGAGCAGGACCAGGTGAATCTCTCCTGTCCCCTATGCATCGCGAAGACCGAAGAATAAGTCTGTCTCATTCTTTGGAGCAAAGGCGCACATCTGTTGGGAGAACGCCCAGATCCAAGGCGCTGCCTGGTGCGACTTCGTGACTCAGATAAAAGCTGCCGGATCAGCAACCTTAAAATGCAAGAGATGAAGGTGAAAGACAGATGGCACAGATTGGTTACTCTAAGGAAGTTATGGAGCACTTCATGAACCCCAGGAATGTGGGTGTGATCGAGAACCCGGATGGATACGGCAAGGTCGGAAACCCGGTCTGCGGTGACCTCATGGAGATATTCATCAAGGTTAATGATAATAAGGTAGACGACATCAAGTTCCGAACCTTCGGCTGCGGCTCGGCAATAGCAGTCTCAAGCATGGTCACAGAGATGGCCAAGGGCCAGCCTTTGGAGGAGGCCATGAAGATCACCAGGAAGGACGTGGCCGATAAGCTGGGTGGCCTGCCGCCGCAAAAGATGCACTGCTCAAACCTGGGCGCAGATGCTCTTCATGCTGCAATCAACAATTACTGGGCGAAGATAGGCAAGATCAAGCCGGAAGAGGTCAAGCAGGAGCAAGGCCATGAGGGAGAGGAAGGGGAGAACTGCGAGACCTTAGTTTGACTTGAATGATATATTCGAGTGACTTCCTCCCATGCCCCTGAAGGAAGCGGGTCTTCTGCCTGCTTTTCTATAAGCCTCTATTGCTGGGAGACGGTGGTTCTATGGTGCACTGCAGCGTCGATTGCATATCAATATCGCGGCAAAACCATTCAATTTGGTTTTATTTTTGCTTTCAAATACAGCCTATAATCATATCATTTTTAACAGAAATAATAAAGAATTATAATTTAATTGAACATTTGAATAGGATTAAATAGCTGATTTTCGGTAGCACATACGGAAGGAATATTGATGGACGACTTGACGAATTTGGCAGTGGAAACGAGTGTGAATCCACCTGTGCAGGATAAAGCTCACCTTTTGTCAGTTCCCCCAAATATGAAATACTCAAATGCTCAGCCGTTATGGCATTTGGTTCTACTTGACACACTCTCATTTGGGCTGTATTTTATCTACTGGTCCTACCGAAACCTTAAGGATATAAAGGAATGCAAAAAGACCGATATCAATCCCGTTACCAAGGCCCTCGCCTTGCTCATTCCAATAGTCGGATTAGCCTTTTTATGGGAGCAGTTGGTTGCCTTCAAGAACTTTACCAAGGAGGCCGGGATCAAGAACACATTTAGCCCCAATTGGATGATGACAGGTGTTATAGTATTCAATGGTGTATCTAGGTTGCCTGACCCGTATTGGCTTCTGAGCATCTTAGTTGTGGTTCCGGTTGTAATCATGCAAAATAAATTAAATCAGGCATGGGCAAATATTGGGCCAGGTCTCAAAGTGCGCAAGCTGCCAACTATTGAGGATTTATTGGCTGTGGTCTTGAGCTGGGTTATTATGATTGCCATTGGCCTGATTTGGGGTTAGATTTATTCGCGATGATGAATCGAATAAACGGCTCTGTGCATTTGCTTTTATCATCGATAGGCACAAAGACACTAATTTCGTAGAGAAAAAAAAATTATATATCCTTATAATTAATTTTTAAAAATTTAGATCCTAGCTCAATTTCACCTTTGCCCCTATCCCCGCCATCTGCTCGAAGAATCCCGGATAAGAAACATCCACCGACTCAGCAGTATCGATCTCTGTGCCGCCAGCCACCAACCCTGCCACTGCCAGCGCCATGACTATCCTGTGGTCGTGGTATCCGTGCACTTTGGCTCCATGCAGCTTTCCGCCGACGATCACAAGCCCGTCCGGCCTCTCGCGGATGTCTGCTCCCATGCGGGACAGCTCGACAGCCATCGCATGCAGCCTGTCAGTCTCCTTGTGCCTGACGTGCTCGGCGTTGAAGACAGTGGTCTTTCCGCTGGCTAGAGCACCCAGCACTGCAATGGTTGGAACCAGGTCGGGAGTCTTGCTGGCGTCCACATCCACACCGACCAGATCGCCGCCTTTGACCCTTAAATCCCCTTTCTCCCGGTCCCAGGATACGCTGGCACCCATCCGGCTCAGAATATCGATGATTGCCGAGTCGCCCTGTCTTGATGGCAGGACGCCTTTGACTGTGACCTCGCATCCGGTCACTGCTGCTGCAGCCATCGGGTAGGAGGCTGAGGAAAAGTCTCCGGGAATCGTGTAGCTCTTCAGGCCATAGCTCTGCCCGCCCTGAACAAAGAACTCCTGAGCTTTCGCCTGAACTCTTATTCCCGCATCAGCCAGCATGTCCAGGGTTATCTCTGCGTAAGGCCTGGACTTGAGGTCACCCTCGATTATTATCCTCGTGTCCCCTTCCGCCAGCGGGGCAGCAATGAGCAGCGCTGAGAGGAACTGTGAGCTGACGCCGCCGTTTAAATGAGCTGTGCCGCCCTTCATCCTTCCCCGAATAACCAGTGGGGCTCTATCGTTGTTTCTGATGGAGAACGCCTGGGCTTTTAGCTCATTGATAGCGCTCAAGAGCGGGCCGTTGGGCCGGGTTCGAATCGAGGCGTCACCAGTGAGAACAGCTCCGTCTGTAAGAGCAGCTACCGCTGAGCAGAAGCGCAGTGTCGTGCCGGAGTTGAGAACATTGATGACATCTTCCGGGGTCCTGGGCCTGTCACAGACGCCTTCTATCCTGACTTCGCCATTATCATCATCAAGGCTTATCTCTGCTCCAAAGGCCTGGCTGGCTGAAACAGTGGCCCGCGTGTCCGCGGAAAGCAGCGCTCGCTTGACGCTTCCGCCGGGACCAAGAGATGTAATCAGAATGGCACGATGGGTGTAGCTCTTGGATGGCGGAGCGTAGACCTCGCCAGAGAGAGAAGAGCGTTGTACTGACGCAATCATGACCAAGGAATGGTGCAGGAGGTATAAGAATTGTGTGCTATGACATATCTTGACATTTAGGCAATTGACGGAAAAACGGCAGGCCGCAGGTGGGTACGGGCCGCCGTTTTCCGCCCAAAGGAAAATAAGGGAGAGAAGCCCCCACTCCTCTACCTCTCTTGCCGTTGTCCTTACGGCATTCAACGTAGTACGACACAAGTCGAATATAAATTTTTCGGCTTATTTGCCGGACCACACCAAAAAAGATAATACCATCGAGGCCAAAAACAAGAAGCAATGCATCTGGAGGAATCTAATCGTCCGACGAATTCATTCAAGGGGTAATCGATTCCCATTGCCACCTTGACTTCAAGCAGTTCAACAAAGATCGCGAAGCGGTACTAGATACTGCTCGCAAGTCTGGCATAATCCACATGATCAACTCCGGTGTTGACTATTCTACTAACGCCAGATCTCTGGAGCTGGCAGACAAATACGGCTTCATCTCCGCCACCCTGGGGCTATCTCCAAATACGCTGCCAGAGATCAAAGAGCCTGAGCTGAAGAAATTGCTCGAGCAGATTGAAAACAGGGTAGATCATGCTATAGGCATCGGCGAGGCCGGCCTCGACTACTATCACTGCAAGGATGCCCCCACCAGAAACCAGCAAGCAAAGGTCTTCCGTCAGGTCATAGATTTGGCCGCATCTCTGAACAAGCCACTCGTCATCCATTCGCGGGACGCAGAGCAGCAGGCCCTTGATATGGTAAAGCATCTGGATAAAGTGATCTTCCACTGCTACAGCGGAACTCTTTCAACCATGAAAGAGGCCATTGACAGGGGATTTTACATATCGATTGCGACGAACGTCTGCCGCTCTGGCCACCACCAGATACTGGCCAGGAATGTCTCTTTGGACCGGCTGCTTATCGAGACTGACAGCCCATTCCTTTCCCCAAGACGGGGCAGAAATGAGCCCTCTTTTATACTTGACTCTGTGCGTCTCATTGCGAGGATCAGAGGCATAGAGCCACTGGAGCTGGCGAGGATAACAGCCGAAAATGCCAAACGAATTTATAACATCCAGTCAACGAATTTACCATAGGGCTTGTATTCATTATGAATCGAATGCCAATACAGTTTGAGCATATTATGAGCTACCTTGGCTCTAAGAAAGAGAAGGGCAGAAAAAAGATAGGATTGCTGGTGGACGGGCCCAATATGCTCAGAAAGGAGTTCCAGATGGATCTGGAAGAGATCCGGGACATCCTCAAGGACTACGGCGACATCAAGATGGGCAAGGTATTTCTGAATCAGTATGCATCAGAGAAGCTGGTTGAGGCCGTGGAAAACCAGGGTTTTGAAGCAGTGATCTGCACGAGCGACGTAGATGTGAGAATGGCGGTTGAGGGTGTGGATATGATCTACAATCCTGTCATCGACACGCTGGCTCTCGTAACCCGCGATGCAGATTTAAAGCCGGTGCTATTGAAAGCAATGGAGCACGGCAAGGAGACCATAATCTTCGGGGCTGAACCCGGCTTCTCCGTAGCTCTACGAAATTCTGCAGATTACGTAATTGTTCTGAGAAACGGTCAGTATGTCACTGAATGAATAGGTGTTAAATTGAAGCGAAATGAATGGGGCGAGCCGGAGATTAGGAGCAGTGGCAGATTACTCGACCGATTGCCGTCAGGCCTTCCAGTGTCCTCTTCTGGCCTGATATTAGTGATATGCATAGTGTTATTCCTATTAGGCGCAATCATTCCAGGTTTGAATGGCTACCTAATTTTGAATACGGACTATGTAATCCAGAGGCCCTGGACTCTGCTGACTCACATGTTCATTCATGCCAACTTCGACCATCTCTTCTGGAATATGATAGTCCTCTTCTTCTTTGGAACAGAACTGGAGAGGCGCGTAGGAGAAAGAAAATTCCTTGAGATTTACATAGTCTCAGGGATAGTGGCCGCAATTGGACAGATGATGATAGCCGGAGGCTCGATGCTCGGTGCAAGTGGTGCGATCTACGGCGTGATGGGCTGCCTTGCGATCATTGCACCAGAAATCAGAGTTCTGCTATTCTTTGTGATACCGCTATCCATCAGAAGTGCTGTAGTGCTTTTTGCAATGATCGATTTTCTGATGATGGGAACGGCAGACAATATCGCACATATGGCACATATCGCAGGGTTGTTTGTCGGCCTTGCATATGGTCAAGCCATGATGAGATGGTATAGATACTAAAGTGACTTCCTCCCCGGCCTAAAGACCGGGGCTTCCTACTTCTAAGATCTGACG
>CAZFFD010000006.1:0-21458 GCA_964518035.1 uncultured Methanotrichaceae archaeon
CTCCATGAGTTGGCATTGCTTAACTTTTTGTCCACTCGGAGGGGTTCACTCCAATGGCTTCTCTTCTGGAATCCCCGCGAAGCTCCTGGATAAACTCGCGCCTCATCCCGGCCCGCCTCAAGTGCGTTGTGAACCAGTGACGGCAGCAATGCGGGCTAAAGTGCTCTTCCATCCTCTCCGAGGCCGGATTATGCAAGCCCACCCGAGCGGCTGCATTGTAAACCGCATCGGAAACGCCACGCCTTTGCAGCCTGCCCTTCTCGCGATCCTCTCAGGGTCTCGTGCCTCAATGCCCCTGGCCGCCCTACACAATCCTTATAGCCCAACAGCGAGGAGTGTCTATCATGGCCGGAGCAACCAGAGAAGCCGCCGTCCAGAATGCCACAATTGATGAGATTGAGCTGGAAGCCTCAGAAATGAAAGAGCTGGATGAGCTGGCAGAAGAAACCCGCAAGTGCGGCATTACATGGAATGATCTCAAGGCAGAACTTGGTCTATGAGCTATCAGATCCTCCTAAATAAAAAAATTAGGTCCTATCTGCCTACTCTCCCCCGCACACATCAAGAACGGATCGGAAAGCTGATAGACCGTCTCACTGAGAATCCCTATCCATCGAGAACCAAATTTATTGACATTTCTGCAACAAATTTCGATATCAAAAAGTGCAAAGGCCATCCAGCCCGGTTCAGGGCGAGGATCGGTGAGTACAGGCTCATCTACCAGATTGAGGATTCGCAGGTTCTTGTTTTAAAGCTTGATACCAGAGGCGATGTCTACTAGATGCCCAATTGCGGTATGCACGCCAGATAAGCTTCTTTCAGCTCCTTGAGGTCGATGTGGTCGTAGATGTCTATAGCCTCTCTCCTTGAATCCCTGCGGAGCTCCTGGATGAACTCGCGCCTCATGCCAGCTCGCTTCAAGTGCGTTGTGAACCAGTGACTGCAGCAGTGCTGGCTGAAGTGCTCTTCCATCCTATCTGACGTTGTAGGCTTATGCTTGATTTCCATTTCCATAGCGTCGCAACTCTCTCAAACTCTGCTGAGTTGATGAGGTCATCCCAAGGAATGGGGACTTCCTGCGTCGCCCTTCGCGATCCTACAAGTTAAAGAGGTTCTGGCCCACCTCCAGAACCTGGGTTCGGTGCTAATTCTATCTTACACCAGCTCGGCTGTCGGACCATTTATTCAGGCCCCAGGGCAATATGACGACCATTGCTCCACAGATAATTATAGCATATATTTGGGACATAATATCCATCAATTCTCACCTCCGTTTAACCGCTTGTCTCGCCCTAGAGTATTTTGGGATTATAAATGCTGTGGTTAACTAGTGACAAATATCTCCAAATTCGGCATTAAATGTAAAATTACAATCCAAATATACGGAAATTAGGTGTATTGCTAAAAGCTTCATGAGACAAACAGCAAAATAGGCAAATGGTGAAAATAGGTAAATAACCAAAGAAATGATATTACTATACTGAATAATTATATTAATTTCTGGACCATGATCTTCAGGCGATTGACCATTTCTCTTATTTCTTCCAGGTTCTGTCTGTCTGACGGGCCTGCTGATCCAATGCCAGGAGGGCCAGGCAATCTCTTAACAAAGCTCTTCAACTAATCTGTTTAATAAAACTTAAATTGTAGGACGTAGTAGTAATATGAGCAGCCTTTTGCGGGCCTTTTTGATTGCATGCATGAGGTAGTTGACATGAAGAAAATAATTGCGTTTGTGCTGTTGCTGGCCATTTGCATTCCAGCAGTGGCAGGGGAGTTGCCGGATTTGACTGGGAACTGGTCTGGAGTCATGGATCATGTGGGATACGATAAGAATACAGCATGGCTTCCAAATGAAACCGTCTCATACTGGCCAGGCGAGGAGGTGAGCTTGAACATCGAAGAGCAAAACGGACGATCGTTTTCAGGGACGATGATTCCAAGCGGAAGCCCTTTGTCTGTGGAAGTTGTTCTGGGCGTCTTGAGCGTTGATAATGAGTCCATCACAATGGTGGACGAGAACGGCTACTTGTGGGGCCGCGTGATCTCTCCAACTGAGATTGAGCTGAACTATCAGGAGGTCTGCATAGAAGGGATGGTAGTAGGAAACGGGGTGTTCAAGAAAGTTTGATGACGATCACGCATTTCGGACAGGGCACTTTTTTCAAAAATTTTTATGTAATATATTTTAAAAGCGCTGCAAGGGCATGCTGTGTTGCTTATCGGGCGAGCCAAGGATATATGACTATTTCGGTAAGTGCAGACTCATAATTTCTGATGATCAGCCATATCGATGCTTACATTGCAGGATTATTGGGTTTTGCCGAAGCTTATATAAATAATATGTAATAATTGCACTCTGGCGAGCCGCAGGAAGGTAAATAAATATGGTTATTAATAAAGAGAAAACCGAGAATATTGTAGCTTTGATAAAAAAGGAATATCCAAATTGGGCCGGTTTTTCTCATCCCAAGTTCGTCAAGGACGAAATCGATTACAAACAATCTGCGGCGTTGAAGGCTCGCGAGTTATTGGACGAGAAAGAGCTTCTCTTGTTGCAGAGCAAGAGCAATTTTGAGGAAATAATCACAAGAATCAAGAAGATAGGCAACGCTACAAACTTGCTCTGGAATTGGATGCCCGCTAAAGGGGATCTTGGCATTTTAGAGCAGGCGGGCCTGGATAAGAGAGCCTTCTGCGGCGCGTTTATTGACTTGCTTTATGGCCCCGGCCAATCGCCGGAGAGACTAGAGCGATATCTCAACTTTGTCAGATCTCAATCACTCCCAAACAAATGGACATTTCCCACCTATTTCCTATTCCTTTGCCATCCGCAGACAGAGATGTTCATAAAGCCAAGGGCGATGAAGCGCTTTCTGGAGTTTCTCGGCACAGATGATGTGCAGTTCAGAGGTGCCCCATCGAGTAAGGTTTACTCGACCATTAAGCAAATCTCTCATCAGCTTAAAGAAGAGCTGAAAGAGTTTGGGCCTATAGATATGATAGATATCCAAAGTGCCATTTATTTAACAAATGTTTTAATTAATACTATTAATATTCTGACGAAAGAAAAACGCGTTGAATTCTTAAAGCTCTTTCGTGAGTTTGCGGACTCATATCTTCTTTCACCGGATGGATTGAAGCACATAGCGTCTTATGACCTGAGTCGAGTTTTGGCCCGCAAAAATTTAGAGGAAATTCGCAAGTGTCAGGAAAGCGGTGGGGATATAACGGACCTTGTTATATTAAAGTTGCTTCCATATTCAGACACAGATCAAGCCAGAAATGCCGGCCATTTTATTTCGCCGGGCTGGGTGTTTAAAACAGATGCGCGAAAAAAATTAGGGGGAGTTGGTTTTGTCGATAAATCCGATTGGCCTTTAGTTGCTCGAAACGTTTTAGAGTTTGTAAGTCGTTGCGATGAGGATCCAGATCAACTACAGGACGCCTGTGCTGATTTCGCTGCTTCTCCTCTCTCCAAGGGATTTCAAACTGGAACTTTAACACCAATCCTCGCTGCTCTGCATCCTGATCAGTTTGTTCTCATCAATAATAAATCCCGTGAGGTTCTCAATTATTTTGCTGAAAAATCTTATCAGCAGAGCATCGCAGACTATCCAAAGGCAAATGAGACTGCACTATCTTTGCTAAAAGGAGTCTCTGAAGATATTAGAGCGATAAGCAAGACTGATCTACCGATTACCGATCTATTTGATATGTTTTCTCATTGGTATGTAGCGATACGACCACCCGGACTTTCTAAACCATTATCTAAAATTTTTGTGGATCTAGATGAGGCTAAATGGGCTTTTAGCCTTTTAAAGGAGACTCTGGATCGCCTCGGTGTAATCAGCCATGACGATGAGCGCTTTGCCATTACACTTCCAAAGAACGGAAGGGTTCTAAGGCTTAATTTTGGCCCGTGGTTGGTCTTGGGTTTTAAGAATCCAGAACTTACTGAAAATAGGATTACATTAACGTTTATAGCGGATCTGGCAAAAGTAGATGATAGTTTTGTGACATTTAATTTTGCAAGATCAACCGGCGAACCGGATGTGAGGAACTATTCCTTGCCCATCGAGATGGTTAGACCTCTTGAGGGTGATCTTAGAAACGCTTATGAAAAGACACTTGACTATATTAAGAATAAATTTGGGCCTTGGAAAAAGACTATTTGGCGAAAACATAATGTGGCAGTGATTGGGGAAGCCATTTTTGATAAGGAAAAACTTGAAAAGCTTTTCTCAGAAGAACTAACCTGCCAAACCCAATATCAGATCTACACTATTGATCAACTGGCTACTGATACTTTCAAAGATACTTCTGAAGACGAAAATATAATTATGAGTTGGCTCCAGTCCATCAATCGCAAAGGCCAGGCCGTTCTCTACGGCCCACCCGGCACCGGCAAGACATTCCTGGCCGAGCACCTCGCCCGCCACCTTGTCAGTGGCGGTGACGGTTTTGTGGATCTGGTTCAATTCCATCCAGCTTATGCTTACGAGGACTTCATGCAGGGCATCCGGCCCCAGGTTCGTCAGGACGGCACAGGTGCTCTGGAATACTGCATCGTACCAGGGCGGTTTTTCGAATTCTGCAGGAAGGCGCGGGAGCGAGACGGCACCTGCGTTCTCATCATCGACGAGATCAACCGCGCGAACCTTGCCCGCGTCTTCGGGGAGCTGATGTATCTGCTGGAGTACCGCGACAAAGACATCCTGCTCTCAGTTGATGGCGCTCGTTTCCAGATCCCTGAAAACGTGCGGATCATCGGCACCATGAACACCGCCGACCGCTCCATAGCCCTGGTGGACCATGCGCTGCGCCGCAGGTTTGCCTTCATCAAGCTGCAGCCCGATTATGATGTCTTGAAGAGATACCACCAGAGGGAAAACACCGGATTTCCTGTGGATAGACTCATCCCGGTGCTGCAGGATGTCAACCGCTCCATAAACGATTCCAATTATGAGATCGGCATCTCTTACTTCATGAAGCCGGATTTGATGGATCACCTGGAAGGCATCTGGAGAATGGAGATCGAGCCGTACCTGGAGGAGTATTTCTTCGACAACCCCAAAAACGCCGAAAGATTCCGCTGGGAGCGGGTCAGGCCGATCCTGGGACTTTGACTTGCATGAACCAGGAACCAAAAGTCATCGAACTCTTTGAGTATCAACCGCAGGTTCTCTCCCGCCGGGATCTGTCGGTGGATGACGCTCAGTTGATTCGGGACAATTTCGGGGGGAAAGTCTCTGTTGAACCGACATCCTTTCAGCCTGATGCCGACTGGAAAATTTCCTCGGAGGGCTGGGTGGGATACATTGCCTTGAATCCAGAACTTGGACTCCGCCTCTCTCCCAAGAGGGGCATTACCATCAACAATGTCTTTCAGATGCTGGAGTACGCCTACGATCTCAAGAGCTTTCAACTTCAGGATGGCCTGATCGACTGCCAATTTGCCGAAGACCTCTATGAAATGCTGGCCGATATCCTGGCCAGGCGCGTCCTGGATCGGGGCAAAAAAGGTTACTACCGGTCTTATCAGCCACAATCTGACCATTTATCCTGTGTTCGAGGGAGAATCGACCTGAAAAAAGCATGCGTCGCGCCCTGGCAGGCTATGCCCTTCTGCCGCTTCGAGGAGCATACTTCTGACGTGGAAGAGAACAGAATTCTGGTCTGGACAATCGCTCAAATCTTGAGGAGCGGCATCTGCTCTAATCGCACTCTGCCGGCAGTCCGCCAGGCTTACCGGCGGCTGGCTCAGTCTGCGGAAATCGAGCCCTGTCTTCCTTCTGCTTGCGTTGGACGGGTCTACAATCGTCTAAACCAGGACTATGAACCGATGCACGCTCTCTGTCGTTTCTTCCTGGAGTGCAGGGGGCCGAGCCACAATGCCGGAGACCGAAAGATGATCCCATTCCTGGTGAATATGGGCAGCCTCTATGAGCTTTTTGTCGCCAGATGGCTGGAGAAGAACCTTGATGGGGAGAGATATTCAATTCAATCTCAAGAGCAGGTCCTGATAGATCCAAATCTCAATATCAATTTCAGAATAGACCTGTCGGTCTTTGACCGAGAATCACAATCATGTGCTTTTGTAATCGATACAAAGTACAAAGTGGGAAATCCGAAGACAGAGGACATTGAGCAGGTGGCAGCCTATGCCGAGGCCAAGGGCTGCACAGAGGCCATCCTGGTCTACCCGGAATGCTCCGGCCATCGGCTGCATGGCAGAATCGGCAAGATCAATGTGGCAAGCGCAACATTCTCTTTATCAGAAGTTCCGGAAAAAGCCGGACGGAGGTTTGTTGAAGAATCTTTGGGAATAGAGCTAAAATGAAATGACATACCATATGCTTATATCGGCCATGAGCAGTCAAGCCAGTATGAGGTCAATTATTGCATTAGCATTGTTGCTGTCATTCGTTTTGCCTTGCATGGCTCTCTCGCCTGTCGAGCAGGCATATGTGGACGGCGTAAATGATGGTGTGAAGCTCGGGAAATTGATTGATGATGCTGAACAATATAACATCGCTGTTCAGGAGTTCAATGACAAATTGAATCAGACATTCGGAGCCAATGCGTCATTGATGTGGCTTCCCATGATGGCCGTCAATAATGCTGAAGATAGCGCTCAGGTCGATTCGTTCTCCTCCGCGAAGCCGATCCATAAGATGGACGGTACTCCGGCGGAGACGGTTGTTACGCAATATTGAAAACGGATCGCGTTCTCGCGAACGGTGATCTGACGCAAGGGCGGAGTGATGCGTTATGCCTTTATCATCCAGGGCATGTGGCGACTTGCTCGGTCGATGGCAAGGTTGCACGAGTTTGCTCTCCCATCACTCGTCGTTGCGTGACTATCTTTCTTTTTCCTTTCGCCTAGCTACAATTTTCTGCCCAAGGAATATATTCTTATGATCACGGCAAAATTCATAAGCGTATAGCAAGTGGTTAACGATTGTGATAAACGCCAAACGATCTCAGACAAGAGGGTTCAATGCAGATGAAATCGCCATGTGAGGAGATTGTATGGGATGTGCTGCCCAGCATCAGAGCGGCAACTGCCGAGGAGCTGGTCAAGAGAGGAATATCCCAAAAAGAGGTCTCCAGGATGCTGGGCATCACGCCCCCGGCTGTGTCCCAGTACGTCTCAAAGAAGAGAGGCTACAATATCGAATTTAGAGATGACATCCGCCAGGCCATAGCCGTGCTTGCAGATGACCTGATTGAGGCGAGAGTCAAAGGCCCGGATCTAGTGAAAAGGATCTGTTCGATCTGTCGCATGCTGCAAGACGACGAGAATGCATGCATATCCACCAAGTGCAAGGGCCTTTGAACTGGATTTATTAGCAACCAAAATTGGCCCTTTAAAATTGGTATCCCGAATGAATCTGTCTTGCAAGCTTGATGAGCTTAAGGAGAGGATCGCCGAAAAGGGACAGCTCCTCATGGCTTACTCAGGAGGCGTTGACAGCAGCCTTCTGGCGTTTGTCTCCTGTCAGGTCCTGGGAAAGGCCGCATTAGCCGTCATACTGAAGAGCGAGGTCCTGCCCAAAAGCGAGCTGCTTCAGGCAGTGTCTCTTGCAAAGTCCCTTGGACTGAACTGTCTGGTGGCAGAGTTTCCCATCCTGAATGAGGAGCATTTCCGAAAGAATCCGGCAACTCGCTGCTACCTTTGCAAGAAATCGTCTGCTGCGCTTTTAAAGAGCATCGCCGCAGCAGAGGGTATATCTTGCATTGCTGACGGCGTCAACCTCTCTGACTACGAGGACTACCGGCCGGGGATTGCCGCATGCGATGAGGAAGGAATCTGGCATCCTTTTGTTGATGCAAAGATCAATAAAGCAGATATTCGCGCTCTAGCTAAAAGTCTCGGCCTGCCGGTCTGGAACAAGCCCTCTTCGGCATGTCTTGCCTCCCGAATTGCCTATGGCGAGACTATCACTGAGGGTCGTCTGCATATGATCGAAGAGGCGGAGGAGTTTATCCGAGGCCTGGGCTTCAGGCAAGAACGAGTTCGAGTGCAGGGTCGTACCGCCAGAATTGAGCTTTTAAAGCAGGATATGAAACATGCAATTGATGCAGGCGATGAGATCGTAAAGGCTCTCAAAGCAATCGGATTTGACTATGTCACCTTGGATCTGCAGGGATATCGCAGCGGAAGCATGAACGAGGTTTTATGGACGAGAGAGAGATAAGAAAGGACTTTCCCATATTGAGCGAGATCATCTACCTGGACAGCGCCTCAACCAGCTTGGCCCCGGAGCCTGTTCTGGAGTCGGTCCAAAGCTACTATAGAAGCTTTAAGGCCAACGTGGGCCGCGGCGTCTACCGCACAGCACAGCTTGCCGATCAGCTTTACCGTGCTGCTCACCTGAAGGCCGCAAACCTTGTGGGCGGGGTCGCACCTGAGGGCATGACAGTCTTTACCAGGAACACAACGGAGTCCATCAACATCGTCGCCCGCGGCCTGAAATGGAAGAGAGGCGATCGCGTCGTCACCACCCTCATCGAGCACCATTCCAACATCCTACCCTGGATTAGGCTGAGGGAGATGGGAGTCGAGCTGCAGGTCGTAAAACCGGACCGAAGCGGACGACTCGACCTGGCCGACCTTGAAAAGGCCATAAAGAAGGGCACCCGTCTGGTGGCGGCAAGCCAGCTCTCCAATGCACTAGGAACGGTTCTTCCTGTGAAGGAGATCGGCAAGATCTGCCGGGACCATGACGTCGCTTTCCTGGTTGACGGAGCCCAGTCTGTCCCTCATATGCCAGTTGACGTGCGGGAAATAGGCTGCGATTTTCTCTGTTTCTCAGGGCACAAGATGCTCGCTCCAACCGGCTCAGGAGTTCTCTGGATGAAAAACGAGGTGCCTGTCGAGCCCTTGCTGGTCGGGGGTGGCATGGTCCAGGATGTCGGCGACCTTGGTGACGAATTCCGCTATGAGATCAAGCCCGGCTATGAGGGCTATGAAGCCGGCACTCCCGATATATCCGCGGGCATTGGTCTTGGGTCTGCTGTGGACTATCTGGCACGTATTGGTATCGATGAGATTCACCAGCACGAGCAGAGGCTCACAGCCAGGTTGCTGGATGGATTGGAGGGGATCAAGGGCGTAGAGGTCTACGGACCGAAGAAAGGATCCGGCCAGGAGGAGCGCGGCGGCTTAGTCTCCTTTTCGGTGGAAGGACTGCTTCCTCACGAGGTCGCCCTGATGCTCGATCAGGCTTCAAACATCTCAGTTCGCTCTGGGCATCACTGTTGCATTCCCCTCATGAAGCATATGGGTTTGAAATACGGCACCGTGAGAGCTTCGGTTTACCTTTACAATACATCAGAGGAGATAGACAAGCTCCTGGCGGCCCTGGAGCAGATCGCCAGGATGGTCTAGTAAAGAGTGGCTGAACGTGATCGAACGGGAGATAAAACGATGATCAGGGGTTACAATTGCATAAGGCTGGACGGGGACATCTGGGAGGAGGCGGCCTGTCAGGTGGTAGAGGAGGTCCCTCTCTCCATATTCATCAATGGCCGTCATTTTGCAACAGCTATGATAAGTCCTCAGTTGAGGGCGGAGTTCGTAACCGGTCACCTCTATTCCGAGCGGATCATCGCTCTCAAGAATGAGATCGAATCCCTGGAGATCGAGGGCAATGTGGCCCGGGCAATCGTCGCCAATCCCATGCGGGCAATAGTTCCGAGAAGGCCGATAGTGAGCGGCTGCGGAGGCATTGCCTCATTTCTGGACGAGTCCAAGCTTCCTCTGATAAAATCCGGCCTGATGATCGACAGGATTCAGGCCAAAGAGGCAATGAATTCCATCTCTCTTTCTGAGATTCACATAGCGACTGGTGGGGTTCATTCAGTGGGCCTGTTCGGCGTTGGCGCGCCGATCATCATCGAGGACATCGGCAGGCACAATGCTCTTGACAAAGCCATAGGATGCGCTCTCATGCACCGGCAGGACTATGATTTTTCCCGGACTTATGCAGCCTGCACTGGGCGGGTCTCTTCAGACATGGCCCTCAAGTGCTCGGTTGCCGGAATTCCAATAGTCGTCTCCCGAGGTGCCACGACAAGCTTGGCCATATCGATAGCCGAGAGGACGGGTCTGTGCATCATAGGATTTCTGCGGGGGAAGAGGCTGTCCGTCTACTCCCATCGGGAGAGATTTCAGGTTTGATCTGCAGCAAATGCAGTAAAAGGGCCATACTTACCCAGCGATACACAGGTCTGCACCTCTGCCTGGAGCACTTCGTCCGGGATTTTGAAGGGCGGGTTAGGGGAACGATTGAAGCAAATGATATGGTCCGAGACGGCGAGCGCATTGCTGTTGCCGTGAGCGGTGGAAAAGACAGCACGGCCCTCATTTTTTCTCTGCATAAAATCCTATCCGGAAGGGATGTAGAGCTTGTGGCAATCACAGTGGACGAGGGGATCGCCGGATACAGAGACGACACTATCAAGGCTGCGAGATCCATTGCAGGGCAGCTTGGAGTCGAGCAGCACGTCGTATCATTCCGAGAGGAGTACGGCTACGACCTTGATGATATGGTTGTGGGCAAAAGGGTGGCTCCCTGTACCTTCTGCGGAGTCTTTAGAAAGCATGCCCTCAACCGGGCAGCGAAGCATTTGGGCGCAGATCGGGTCGCTACAGGGCACAATCTCGACGACGAGGCCCAGTCTGTGATGATGAACTACCTGAAGGGCGACCTCGAGCGACTGATGCGCTTGCAGCCGCGCCGGACCCAGAGGGGCCTCGTGCCCCGCATCAAGCCGCTACGCGCAATGCCTGAGAAGGAGATTGCCCTTTACTGCATGGTAAACGGAGTCTTCACAGAGTCGCCTGAGTGCCCCTATGCCGACCTCTCCCTGAGGGCGGACGTGAGGGACATGATGAACCAGATCGAGAGCGGGTTTCCTGGGACCAAGCAGTCCACGGTCCGGGGATTTGAGCGGATTCTTGCGCGGGAGAAGGATAGGTGGGCCCAGATTGGGCTGAACGAGTGCAGCGTGTGCGGCGAGCCATGTGTCAAGGAGCGGTGCAAGGCATGCGAACTGCTGGAAAAACTCAAGCGATAGCGTGAAAATAAAACCGTTAATAAACCGTTACCCTCTTCACCCCATCAATCTCCATGAGCAGCCGCACCAGGTCTCCTGGGATCCGGCCCTCGGTGATTAGGGTCAATTTTGGGCTTTCCACAAAATAGGGATCATCTGATACAGCCTGCCGGATGGACAGTCCGTTTTTGGCGACAGCGCTCGCCACATCGCCGAGAAGTCCAGTCTTCGCGGCATCAACGGGTGTGATCTCAATTACACCCAATCCCAGAATCGGGGCCACATCTCCGAGAAACGTCATTGACCGCACATTCCTAAAGATCCTCCAGAGAGCCTCATCCTCGCGAATGGCTTGGGCGGTGGTGTCCACAACCCGGCGATCCACGTCCAGCTCCTTGGCGATCTGAGCGTGAGGAATCTCAATATGTCCCGATACAACGCGAGACTCGTCATTGATCTGAAAGCCCCTTTGCAGGATGAGACGGATGACCTTCTCCTGAGCCGGGAACCTCCTGAACTTGTCTAGAATTGCCTGCCACATGTTGAGTCCCTCTATTAATTGCCTTAAAGGTACAAAAGGGCTTGCCTTTAAGAGAACATCTCTTTAGGAGGCTGGCGGTACTCCTTCTTTGCATTGGGAATGATCTCTTCCAGATGGCGCTCGGTGATATTGCTGTCATCCATAATCGCATGGTGCAGCGCCGCTTTCAGAACCTTTTCCACCAGATCCCTTCCAGAGAAGCCCTCCGTCTTGCGGGCAACCTCCTTTAGATTCACGCCCTCCATCGGGACTGGCAGGGTGGCTGCATTCTTTTCGAGTAGAGCCAGGCGCTCCTCCATATTGGGCAGCTTGAACTCGATCTCTTCCTCGAAACGTGAACGCACAGAGGCATCCAGGACATCGATCTGATTTGTGGCCGCGATGGTGCAGATTCCCTTGCGACTTGTGATTCCATCCATCTCAGTAAGCAGGGAATTGACTATCTCCGAGACGTCGCCCCTCAAATCCTGATACCTTCGGTCCAGAGCAATGGCGTCCAGCTCATCTATGAATATAATGCATGGTGCCATCTCCTGCGCTTTCTCATATAGGCTGTGAATTTGCCTGGCCCCCTCGCCCACATACTCTCCAATGAGGCTGGTGGACTTCACAGCCATCATGGGAACCCCAGTCTCGGTTGAGAGCGCCTTGGCGATCATAGTCTTCCCTGTGCCGGATACGCCATAGAAGAGTATGTTTTTCGGAGCCCATCGCCCAAACTTCTCAGGATCTGCCAGGAATCTCTCCACGATCTTGACCTTCTTCTTGGCCGTCTCCTGACCCACCACATCATCAAAGTGAACATCGTACTGGACCTTATTCTTGGGTGCCTCCTTCTGCTCGACCTTAATGGTGGTCTGTCCTCCCATCACTGAGGATCTGGGGTACACTTTTACCACCTGAAAGGCAAAATCCGGATAAAGCCTGCTGTCGAAAAGATAGCATCCATTGAACAGCTTCTCTCCGTACCACTGTTCTTGGGCATAGCGCTCGAACAGCTTGGAGTCCGACACTACAGGATGCTCTTGAAATACGCTCTTCAACGGATAGCCCGCAGGCCGCAAGAGCACAAACCTGGCTCCGATCGCCTTTCGCTTCTCAGGCTTTGCCCCTTGTGACTTGTTCTGGCTCTTTTGGATGGATCGCACGATATAGACACTGCCGTCATTGATAGTTAAATGTTGGCATTGTCCTGGCGGTTCCAGGGGTTCCGACAGTAATTAATATTACCTCTTCCAAGCAGTACTCAAAGAACATGCAGTAGGAGGATCTTTATGGCAGGTGGAAATGGGCTGGCAATCGGTTTGATGGTTATTGGATTCGTAGTACTATTCTTGGTGCCCCTCGCCTTCTTGACGAGCTTGTTCAACGTCTAAAGAAGCCGGTCGGCAGAATTTTTTGTTTTTTCTTCCTTCGTTAGCTCTGTCTATATTCGGCTGAGAAATCATGACTGATCTGGCTCCTAATAATGCTCATGCCACCCTGTTACCTTCTTTAAAATACAACAACTTTTTTATATACGTGGCCACAAAGATAATCGCTGAAATCAATAGAGTCCCGCCTGGATTTATGCCATTCGAGGTAGACTTGAGAGATGATGTTATTTTGATATCAATATTGCTGGTTCTGTCTACCTCGGCCTGCCAGGCCTCTGAGGAAAATGATCTCTGGCTGCTCTTGTCCAGCTATGAGGATATTGGCATCACCATAGAGGACTTGGCCTTCTTTTTGGCAACGCATGGCTTCAATGCGAAGCCGTCATCAAATGATTCCTATGTTACTGTGGTGATGAGTTCCGGAAAAGAGGTCTATCTCACGCCCAATGGTGCCTCTCCAAGGCTCGCAGACCTATGGATGACTCCTCCCACATCCAAGTCAGGGCCGGTCCAGGTGATACCGGGCGATGCCATCAAAATCAATGCGTCTTACGTTATGACGGATGACGAGGAGTTCATCAAGGCTGTCAGTAGATATATCATGTTTCCCGTAACCCCTCTCGGAATGTGCTACGATGGATCAGAGAAGCTGGATAGCACCTACAGTGGAGCCGGATATCATGTGGTATTCCTGTATGATCCCAGTGGATTTAACTCTCAGGGACATCTTTGGATTGCCGTGGAGAACAAGGATCACTCCGATGCCTGGCTTGCGGTTGATAGCTATTATGGAGTTATGACTGACAAGGAATATTATTCTGCACCCTACAGCTTCAGCGAGTTCCAGTATCTCGATTCCATCAATCCCAAGTGGAGGTTGGTCTAGTTGATCTATCTTCGGTGCAAAATGAATGCGATATCCTCCTCAGTGATGGCTATTTCTTTGCTGGTCATATCTCTGCTGGCAATGGCAGCGCAGGCTTCCACGATCTCGATATCCTCCGGCCAGAGCATTCAGCAGGCAATCGATGCTGCTGTTTCCGGGGATATAATCGAGATTGGGCCTGGAACCTATAATGAGAGCATTAATATCACCAAGAGCTTGACTGTACGGGGAGTTGCTGGAAATGACAGGCCCTCAGTGATCGCCAGAGTGGGAAGCAATGTGGTCCGCATTCTCGCAGACCGCTGCAGGTTGGAGGGATTGAGCCTTACTGGTGCAGTTGGCTGGTCCATGGCCGGAGTCGTTGTTCTATCCCGCGACAACATGATCGCAAACAATAGCTTTCCAGGCAATGCAATCGGCATCCTTGTTTCTTCTGCAAACAATACCATCGACTCCAATGATGTAGGCGGCTGCTACCTGGGCGGATTAGTTGTCTTTTCCGCGTCGAACAATTCCGTCTTAAATAACCGCATTTTCTCAAACAATAATTTTGGGGTTTTGGTCCTAAATTCCGCAAATAATTCTGTTATTGGGAATAATGTTAGCGAAAATATGGGCATAGGCATCAAACTGTTCAAGTCCCGCAATAACCTGATAACAGACAATATCGCAATTACTAACGATTACGGGATTGTGCTATCCGGTTCAGATAGCAATCAAATATCAAACAACACTGCAATCAATAACGACTATGGCATTTATTATTATTTGTCGCAGAAAAACGCTGCATCCAACAATTTGGCATATGATAATGACTTTGCTATCTATCTCTGGGATTCTCATGCCAATCGGTTCCGGGACAATAATCTGGAGAGAAACGATGCAAGTGGAATTATCACGTACTATTCCAACGAGAATTATTTCCAGGATAACAAGGCAAATTTCAATGACCAACATGCAATCCATCTGATCAACTCAGATAACAACTCCATATTCAGAAATGAATTCTCCAATATATCTGGAGGCAGCGGGGCGCGCTTTGAGGATTCGATTCAAAACGACTTCAGAGAGAATCGTGTAAACTCTAATATTGACTGCGGCATAGAGATCATCAATTCAAGCTGTAATATCCTGTCTGATAACATCATTTCCAAAAATCCAAGAGGCGTTACCGTCTCAGGGATCAGCGAAGGGAACCTGATAATAGGGAATCTGATGAGCGAGGGAAATTTCGGAGTTCATGTCCTGGCTGCAAACAACAACACAATTGCCGGAAACGATCTAGGCAGGATCTCTGATGGCATATATCTCAACTCATTGGAAAATGCCAGTCTCCTGGGAAATGAGATCCATGATTGTCCGAATGGCATTGTCCTGGAGGGCTGCCAGAAGTGCAACATCTCTGGTAATAATCTGAAAGACTGCACCAGTGGCATAGTGCTCAGGGCTTCCAGCGAGAACAGCCTTGTGCAGAATGAGATTGTCCGATCTATTGATGGCTTAAATCTGGATCGGTCCTCATATAATCGCATCCAATCCAATGAACTGTCCACGAACATAAATGGAATAGCAATTACTAAGTCTATGAGAGATGATTTGACTGGTAATATGGTGTCGAGCGAGGATACTGGCATCAGCCTGAGCAGCTGTACCCTGTGCAACATCACAGGCAACTCGGCAAAGGGGTGCCGTCATGGCATAGTGCTGGTCAATTGCAGTCGCAATCTGTTGATGCAAAACAACCTGAGCAAAAACTATGAGGGGCTTCATCTGGATGAAGGTGTGTACCCCCAGCAGTCCAGTGGAAACGAGATCTATCTGAATTTATTTGTGGACAATGACCATGATGTCTATTCATTTATATCGAGCAACTCCTGGATGTCGGCAGAGGCTTTATCCTATCGGTTCCATGAAAGGACCTTCAAGAATCGCCTTGGAAACTACTGGCAGGAAGCTCAATTGAAGGACGAAGATGGCGACGGAATCAGCGATCTGATTTATAACATCGGTACCGACATCGACGAACGCCCATTGATGGAGTCGCCTGAAAGCTACGGGATCCTTTGATGTCTTTGCAGGGGTTAGATTTAAGACCTTGGCAGTGGCTTTTAGATGCGGAGGAATCAGGAGAATGGGTTTTAAGTGTGTTGTAATAGCTTTGGCCTTTGTAGCATGCCTTTGCATGACGGCCTATGCACTGGGACCAAAGAACGTGTATGTTGAGGGCGAGTATCCTGCTGAAAGCATGTCCGGCAACGAGATCTATCAGGAAGTTCGCGAGGGTGCTAATGCGGATGACCCTGCGCTGTCATTTCGAAATGAGAGCCTGTTTACCATAAGAAAAGATACCGGCATGAGCCCCGGCGTTCCTGGCACAGGCGTAAGGACTCCTGTTACAGTCGTCAAGGGATTGGGCGTAGCCCCGGCAGCAGGAAGCTGGGCATTTACCTTAAATGACATTGATAAGAGCTATCTCAAGCTGGACCTCTATCAGACCGCAGATGCGGTGTTCGGATCCGGGGAGCTGGCAGCAGGCGGAGTTGTAACTCCTGTGACCGTCGGTGGCAGCGTTTTAGGTGATCAGTTGGCGTTATTCGTGATCCCAACAGGCAGCCAGAATATGTATCGCTTCAGCCTGACCATTAATCCGGGCACTATGGATGGAGAGTATATCTTTACGGCTCCCGGAATAACCCAGCCGGGCGTTGCCTTCGGCAGCCTGCTCTCACCCCAGACATCGGTGTCTGCAATCCAGCAGACTGCACAGACTGCATCTGCTGCTGCCACAGCCACAACAGTTCAGCCAACAACACAGGCTGCTGCCGTGCCGGCTGCATAGGCCAGCCACATGAGATTACGGCAATTGAACCACTGACGCTCTCTAAATCATGAGGGCCGTCATCTTCGGTTCACACTCTTTTTGTAATAGTCTTGCAGTCCACGAATATCATAACGGATACTATTATTAACTTCTCCATCTAAAACAGTGGCGGAGGGTTAGTGAATATGGCAAATAATATGACAATTAAAGTGATTCTTTTAGTATTATTATCTCTCACTCTAGCTGTAAATGCATCATCTCAGGGTTACATGGGAACTGTGAGCACAGGCACCGGCATAATACCTGCGATAACCGTTGGCAAGAGCCTGATTTCTGCTTCTAGTGTGGGCGCAATATCGACCCAGGCCAATCTCACAGGTAGCTGGTCAATGGATCTGAAAGGATCTGAAAAGAGGCACCTTGATCTGCAAGTTTACCAGGAAACGGATCTAGTCCTCGGCAGCGGCCAAATGTCAGATCAACAGGGAAGCCTGGGTGTGACAGCAGCCGGATCTGTAGTCGGGGATGGTCTGACGGTATTCGTCTTTGTGGTCGATACTCAGCAGGTGTTTCGGCTCAAGCTCTCCCTGTCTGGCGTCTCTCTTGCGGGAGAGTATGAGTCTCTGGCCAAAGGTGCTGGCATCGAGTCAGGAACGGCAACTGGACAGGTAACATCTGCAGCAGTTTCCGGTCAGACGACTGTGCTTGGCAAGAGCGTGAGCCCCAGCGCTACATCGGGGGCCCGGGTGGGCAGTGCCGTCGGGGGCACGACCACGGACAATAATGTAATCGTCCTCGGAAATCTCACCGGGAAATAGGAGTGCTTTGGGGCAAGAAGGACTGGCAGCAAAGTGATCGAGGCAAGTGCCCCAGTCCTCCGTCCAATCCCAATTACGTTTTTTTGCTATGATTCTTGATAAAAGGAAAAGAAGCGCCCGGACCGGGATTCGAACCCGGGTCGAAAGCTCGACAGGCTTTCATGATGGGCCACTACACCATCCGGACACAACAGATCCCGCCTCCCAGATTCGAACCGGGGACATCGCGGTGACTGCGCGTAGCACCTCTACGGTGCGAGACATACTACAGCCGCGCACTCTACCAGGCTGAGTTAAGGCGGGCCTCTCGCTACCAGGTTATTACTTGTACTTAAGCCCTTCGACCGGACAGCGCAATTGTGCATGAGATTCTTCATCTGAACATTATTTCTGAGCGTGATTTTTATCTCTTCTGAGATTGCTGAAATCGTGACCGGAGCTAATCCGGCTCATTGGTGAATTCGATGCTCATAGGAATTTTCTCCGATGCCCATGACCGCATTCAGGGCGTCAAGGATGCTCTGCGGATCTTTAAAGAAAGGAAAGTTGACATGGTCCTCTTTGCCGGGGACATGGTTGGCTCCGGCAACTGCTACACCTTCGAGGGCTTTGGCATTCCTGTCAAGCTGGTCTACGGCAATAACGACGGCGATCGGGTGGGCCTGTATCGTGAGTTCGCACGGATGGGCTGCGAATATTTGGGCGACTTCGGGGAGATCGAGGCAGACGGCCTGAAAGTCGCCCTCCTGCACGGCACCGATGAGTCCCTCGTCCGGGCTGTTGTGGCTTGCCAGCTCTACGATGTCGTAGTGCGCGGCCACAATCACCGCGCTGAGGCGACGAGGCACGGCAAGACGCTGCTGGTAAATCCGGGCGAGATCTGGGGCAACTTCACGGGCACGGCCAGCATTGCAATCCTGGACACGGCGAACCTGAATGTGGAGATAATTGAGCTAGGTCGCTTCAAGACCTTCCGGGAGATCCTCAGGGAATGATCGGGGGCGCTCTCGTCCCTTCATTGGGCCGTTATATCCTGGTGGAGCAGTCCTGTAAAATGGTGAAGAGGATTTACTTTTCAGAGGAGCCGCCAGATGAAGCATCTGAGCTGGCTGAGGAGATTGTCGCCCACCTGGAAAAGGGCGCACCCTGCCCTGAGGCCGAGCTGGACCTGTCTGGTTGCACTGCTTTTCGCAAAGCGGTCTATTCTGCAGTGCGAAACATTCCTCGCGGCAGGACGATGACATACGGAGAGGTGGCGGCCCTTCTTGGCAGGCCGGGCGCGGCGCGGGCCGTGGGCCGGGCGATGGCCAGCAATCCTTTCGCGGTCCTCGTGCCCTGCCACCGGGTTGTGGGCCGGAAAGGATCGGGCGGTTATTTCTGGGGTAAGGAGATGAAGGAGAAGCTCTTGAGGCTGGAGAGTGAAAAAGGCATTTGCAGATTCGAATCCATCCAGTGAATTAGTTTCCTGAAGGTGCGATCACGATCAATTTTTATAGAGCATGAACATCTCTTATCTCTGAATCATTTGGGAGAGTGTATTTCTGTGAAAAGTGCGCCTCAAAAGCTCATGATTTTAGCTATTCTTGCAGTCCTCGTCCTGCCCCTGGCATCTTCTGAAGGCAGCGCGGATCTGGAAAAGTATCTCGACTGCCTGACTGACAAAAAGGTGGACATCGTCTTTGTCTTTGACACCACCAACAGCATGGGCGGAGAGATCAATGAGCTTTCCGCGATCACCAGGGATTTTGCTGCGGACCTTGAGGCGTCTCACATTGACTACCAGCTTGGCTTGCTGGAGTTTCGTGACTTTCCCCAGACTTGCGATGGGTCTTCCTGCGGCAGTCCAGGAGATTTTGCCTACAGAGTCAAAGGCAACGGGACACTAACTGCAGAAATCGACACCTTTGGCTCCTGGATGAAGGAGCTGAAAGCCGGAGGAGGTGGCTCTGGCGGACCTGAGGCCGTGCTGGCTGCCCTGCGGCACGCCGGAAGCGACATTCTCTGGCGAGACGATGCTGAGAAGGTGATAATCTTATTGACCGACGCCGGGCCTCATCCTGACGGAAGTTGCTGCAATGCCGAAGGCGACACCCTGGACGGTACCATCTTCGGGCTGAGCGGCCTGGGAGCACGTGTCAACGTCATCGGGCCGGATGATGCATCGCTAAAAAGAATTGCAGAGAATACAGGCGGCCAGTTCTACCAGATCCGGTCGGGCCTGAGCCTCAAGCCGCTCCTAAAAGAGATCACTGGGACCATGAGCTGCAGCTTCCGTGTTGATGTTGAGGCCACCTGTGAAGAGAGGACGCTGGCGGCAGAAGTGAGGCTGGTCGGAAAAGAGGCCGTGCCCTACAAGGCTGGCCAGACTGAAGCCTGGATGTACCTGGACCAGGCAGGAAGCAAATCGCGCTACAACCTGAGCTACGACCAGGCCGCCGGGGCGTACCTGGCCGAGGTGCCGGAGGTCTGCGGCCCGGTGGAGCTGACGGTTTACGGGCGCGTGGGAGAGAGGAGCGCTGTGCAGACTGTGCAAGTGGAGTGCAGAGCGTGCGGGGCCGCTGCAGCCGAGGCAGCCTCCAACCGTCCTCCGGAAATGATTGGCCTTGTAGCCGAGCCCATGAGCCCCCAGGAGGTGGGCACTTCCGTAACATGGACCGCAGAAGCGACGGATTCAGATGGTGACTTGATACTCTATCGGTTCTTCGTGAATGACGGGCCGACGACAGACTGGCAGGCGCAGAACCAGTTGACCTGGAATGCATCCGATGTAGGGACATACCGCATCGAGGTCCAGGTCCGGGACGGGAAGCACGCTGGAGAAAACGGCATGGATGACCGGAAAGCTTCCAGCTTCGAGATATCAGGACAAAATGAGCTGCAAACTAGCGATATGAACAGAGACAAGCAAGCAATTGTATTTCCTGACCCGAATCTGGACGCTGCAGTAAGGGATGTTATCGATAAACCAGAAGGTAGCATCTATGCCGAGGATCTGGATGATCTCAATAGGCTCGCTGCAAATCAGTCTGATATTAAAGATCTTACCGGACTGGAACACTGTAAAAATCTTCAATATCTGGACCTGTGGAGAAACCAGATAACTGATGTATCGCCGTTATCTGGTCTCACTAACCTGCAATGGCTGTACCTGGAGAACAACCAGATAACTGACGTATCGCCGTTATCTGGTGTCACTAACCTGCAAGATCTGAACCTGTATGACAACGAGATAAAAGACGTATCACCGTTATCTGGTCTCACTAATCTGCAAGATCTGAACCTGGGGTGGAACCAGATAACTGACGTATCGCCGTTATCTGGTCTCACTAATCTGCAAGATCTGGACCTGGATGAAAACCAGATAACAGACGTATCGCCGTTATCGGGTCTCACTAACCTGCAAGGTCTGGACCTGAGGAACAACCAGATAACAGACGTATCGCCGTTATCGGGTCTCACTAATCTGCAAAGGCTGCTCCTGGAGAGCACCCAGATAACAGACGTATCGCCGTTATCTGGTCTCACTAACCTGCAAAAGCTGTACCTGGGGGGCAACCAGATAACAGACGTATCGCCGTTATCTGGTCTCACTAACCTGCAAGAGCTGTACTTGGAGAGCACCCAGATAACAGACGTATCACCATTATCGGATCTCACTAATCTGCAAAGGTTGCTCCTGGTGAACAACCAGATAACTGATGTATCGCCGTTATCTGGTCTCACTAATCTGCAATATCTGGACCTGAGGGGCAACCAGATAACAGACGTATCGCCGTTATCTGGTCTCACTAATCTGCAATATCTGTACCTGGATGAAAACCAGATAACAGACGTATCACCGTTATCGGGTCTCACTAGCCTGCAACATCTGGACCTGTATGACAACGAGATAGAAGACGTATCACCGTTATCGGGTCTCACTAGCCTGCAACATCTGGACCTGTATGAC
>CAZFFD010000006.1:21558-55038 GCA_964518035.1 uncultured Methanotrichaceae archaeon
CATCTGGACCTGTATGACAACGAGATAGAAGACGTATCACCGTTATCGGGTCTCATTAACCTGGAATATCTGGACCTGGGGAACAACCAGATAACAGACGTATCGCCGTTATCGGGTCTCACTAATCTGCAATGGCTGCTCCTGGAGAGCACCCAGATAACAGACGTATCGCCGTTATCGGGTCTCATTAATCTGCAAAGGCTGCTCCTGGTGAACAACCAGATAACTGATGTATCGCCGTTATCGGGTCTCACTAATCTGCAATATCTGGACCTGGAAGAAACCCAGATAACTGACGTATCGCCGTTATCTGGTCTCACCAACCTGCAAGTTCTGTTCCTGTGGGGCAGCCAGATATCTGACGTATCACCATTATCGGATCTCGTTGACCTGCAGATTATTACATCGAAGCTTGACAGGCGATAGTTAGTATAAGCGGGCCGGTCACGAAGGATAGCAGGTTATTACATCGAATTCCAAATTTTAAGGCAGGAGGTTCTATCTCGTTCCAGCTCGCCCTGCTTTCCGAGGGCATGCGAGCCCCTGCAACCGGAGGGGCTCCGCTGCCTGGCCCCCAGCGCAGCCGCACGAGGCCGCCCACGCACGCGCGCGCGGGCTGGGTCACCGATGCGAGCTGGCCCGTTCGAGCCTGTCGTATTCATGAAAATGGAATCAAAGCATATCTGCAAATGAATCAAAATAATCATACGCACTTCAGCAATATCGATATTAGTAGTGTTCGCACGGCATCAGCCGTTTCTACGCAGGGATACGGGCTGCCGTCCCAGGTTCTCTCGCCAGTGGACGGGCCGCTTGGGGTGGTCAGCGCTCTTGGCGATTGCTCGAATACCCTGAGGTGCTTCAAAACAGATCAATTCTAAAAGAGCTTGCGGATCCCATCTTTGTCAACTATTTTGAGAACAGTTTTGTTGTTGAAAAGACCACATTTTCTATGCCGACCAACGCATGGCAGCATCATGTCCAGCAAATAGAGATCCGTGGTGAGAAAATAGTTCTCTTTGCCGTCACCATATGCAGAACTGTATGCCATAGCATGGGCCAGATGATCTTTGTCAGTCCTATTGAAAGATCTTTTATCGAAGTCTTTCAGGCAAAGATTGCAGATGGCAGACTGCTCTAGTGATACAATAAAAAAAGGTTTTAGCTCAGAACAAATATTTCTGATGCAAAGAAGGTCGTCTTCCCTATCCTCTGAAATGCATATTAGCATGATCTCGCCAAGGACGGAGAACGGCAAAATAGTCTCATGTCCGGCATTCTTTATCCTTCTAAGAAGTGTCGAGGTACGAGAATCATTCACGGAATCGAACAGCACATCTGCATCTAAAAACACCCGCATGAAAATTAATCCATATCGGCAAGGAGATCCTTCAAATGCTCTTTGCAGGCATTGAACTGTGCTTTGGCCTGATCTTCAGATATAACTTCTACAATGATCCCCTCCGAATTAACCAGTCCGCCATAAGGCATCTTTCTGGCAGTCTCTCTGGTGTATTTCTTTCCGAGCACGCTCATCGTATCAGGCTTGTCCATGATTTCCGCACATCTCCATTATAGTTAGATATCCTCGGACTTAAATACTTTTTCTGAGAGACTATTCCGATTGACATCTGATCAAGATCGAAGCCGGTAGTCCCTTTAGGATTGTCGGGCGCAGGGGCAGAGAATCCCTGCCTTTTCAAAGGCGGGATGAATCGTGCCCCGCCCAGATTACTTTCACTCCGCTGCATAGCTATATATTGCTCCAGATCTATTCTGTATTGCTTGGTTTGCTGCCAGCAGTTGAAAAGACTCAAGCAGCGCGCACAAAACCACAAAAACAATTGGCATGGGATCACATGCCATCGGTTGAAAGTCCGTAGATGCCTACGAATTCATTCGTGGGAGTGGTCACCCGGCGGGTCTCCGCGTCCATTCCACGCCCTCTCGCAGCCACACGAAGCCTCTGCCCACACGCGCACGGGCGAGGCCTTTTCTCGCCTCACCCTGCTTTCTCGATTGAGTGGGTGGCATGGCTGAGGTTTATGGTCAACTCCGAGATATTCTTGATGTAGTCCAGCATGCGCTCCAGACTGCTTGCGAGAACCAGCCGGACCAGCATCTCAGACTTGTCTTTGCTTCCGGACAACTGTGCAATTCCCTCAGCATGGCTCTGGATATCTCTGATCCTGTCGATCAGCTCATTGGCCTTGTCTGAGTTGGTCTGAATCAAAAAGTTTATCGAATCGTCGATCAGGCCGCAGAGCAGCGAATCCATGCTTGAAAGCTCCTCTTTTAAATCGTCTGGCAGGTTTAAGCTCTTTTTGCAGCCGATCTCTGCGATGCGATGTGCATGGTCTGCTATGCGCTCAAGGTTTGACGCCGCCTGCATGTAATTAAAGGCCGCGATGGGATTAAGCGTCTCCTGCTTGACCGAACCTGATCTCAATATCTCGGTGAACTGGCGGGAGATGAGAAGATTGAGCCGGTCCACATCATTGTCCCTGGAGATCACATCAGCAGCCAGCTCCTCGTTGCTGTGCAGAAGGCTCGCGAGCGAATCGGATATCATGGACTTCACAACAGTCCTGATCCGCTTCAATGCCCTCTCAGACTGAAGCTCCTCTGAGCTCAAGAGATCCTGAATGACTACCTTGTTTATGGTCTCCTCCAGGATCTCCGGGCCGATGAGCTTGTTGACAATCTGGTGCAGATCCTTCTTTTGCATAGAGGACATGTGCCCGGCAGTCACCTCAATGGTCCTGTATCCTCCAACGTAGCATCCGATTATGTCCCTGACCAGATGCTCACCCGTCTTGTCGCCTATGTCCAGGCGCGCCCTCAGGTCGCGTTCGGAGCGATCTGTGGATAGGGTGAGCGCTCCGTTGTCCCCTTGATTGATGTATATGATGGACCCGGCTGAAATGCCGTTCTTGGTCGCCCAGTTCTTGGGAAGGGAGACTATGAAGGTCGATTTGCCGGTCCTCTGTACCTTTCTTGTGTCCATAAAAGATCCTAATTCAGATGCTCTCTCTTTGCTTCCACCATATAGACGATGCTCTCACAGATGTTGCAGATGTGGTCGCCCGTCCTCTCCAGATGCCTGTTCACCATGAGCAGAGCTGATCCCTCATTGATAACGTCCGGATTCTCGATGATGATCTTCAAGAGCTTTGTTCTCGCCTTGACGTAAAGCCCGTCGATCTCATAGTCCCATTTAGTGACCTGTCTCGCCAAATCCGCGTCGCTGTCCATGAGGGCCAGCATGGACTGGTCGAGCATCTTCTTGATGGTTTCCGCCATCTTGGGGATGAATTCAAGCTTGGTTATCTTGATCTTGTTTTGAGATTGAGTTGTGACTCTGGCTATGTCCACGGCCAGATCCCCTATCCTCTCCAGATCTATGCCTATCTTCAGGATGCCGATGATTCGCCTGAGGTCCTTGGCCATAGGCTGCTGCAACGCCAACAGCTCCATGCAAAGATTCTCAATCTTTAGGCTCAAATCATCCATATCTTGATCATGTTTGATGACCTCTCTGGCCCTATCAACATCAGCTTCGCCCAAAGCGGCAACTGATATTTCTATGGCCGCTCCAACTCGGTCTGCCAGTTCTTTCGTCAGATTTTTCAGTTCTTTCAGGTCTCTATGATAACGCTCTCTGTATGGGATCATCTTGCCCCCTCCCCTTTTATGCCTTCAGCCACTTCCCCAGCAAGCCTAGCCAAATCTTCCTGTAATATAATCCTCAGTGCTCTTAACCTTGGGCATCTCAAATATGTGTTTCGTCTCTCCCACTTCGATCATCTCTCCTATCAAGAAGAATGCGGTGTAGTCGGAGATCCTGGCCGCTTGTTGCATGTTGTGGGTCACGATCACCTGAGTGTAGTTGTCCTTGAGGCTCTCCATCAGGCTCTCTATCTTGCCTGTGGATATGGGATCGAGAGCGCTGCACGGCTCGTCAAATAGGATGACATCCGGCCTCATGGCCAGAGTGCGGGCGATGCACAGTCTCTGCTGCTGTCCGCCAGAGAGTCCAAGGGCTGGCTGGTCCAGCCTCTCAGAGACCTCTTCCCAGAGAGCTGAATCCTTGAGGCTGTTCTCGACGATTTTGTCGATATTCTTCTGACCATGAATCCTGGGGCCGTAGGCAACGTTGTCGTAAATGGACATGGGGAAGGGATTGGGCTTTTGAAAAACCATGCCGATCTTCTTTCGCAGATCCACGACATCAACGTCTTTGCCATAAATATCGATATCATTGTAGAGGACCTGACCCTCAATTCGAATATTTGTTACAAGGTCGTTCATGCGATTCAGGCAGCGGATAAATGTGGATTTTCCGCAGCCTGACGGCCCGATAAGCGCAGTAATTCTCTTCTCTGGGATGTCCAAGCTAATGTTCTTGAGAGCTTGCTTTTGTCCATACCAGAGATTCAAATTATTTGAGACTATCTTGGATGTCAACGCAGATCCCTTTTAATGTCATTCGGCTAATTGGAATTTTATTTTTTTGGTCCTGCAGATTGCGAGATGACTATATAGTTCTTCCTATATAGACTATACATATGTTGGGCTGTATACAAATGCTGCTTCAGAAGGCTGCCAACCATGCGAATCTTTTATATAGAACTTCAAACTCGTAGTAAAGAAAAAGTCGGGGAGGACTATAGGTTTGGCAGGTTTGAGCGGCGTTCCGATAATCATATTGAAGGAAGGAAGCAAAAGAGAGACTGGTAAAGATGCGCAGCGTAAGAACATCTTAGCTGCAAAGGCGGTCGCAGAGTCCGTCCGGACCACCCTTGGACCAAAAGGGATGGACAAGATGCTCATCTCAGGCCAAGAAGCAACCATCACAAACGATGGTGCCACCATCTTAAGGGAAATGGATATCGAGCACCCTGTGGCCAAGATGATCGTAGAGGTGGCAAAAGCCCAGGACGATGAGATTGGGGATGGTACCACCACCGCGGTAATAATTGCCGGCGAGCTATTGGAAAAGGCGGAAGCTCTCCTGGATCAGGATGTCCACCCCACCGTAATAGTTCAGGGATACAAGCAAGCAGCAGCCAGGGCACAAGAGGTGCTATCCGAGATGGCCATAGATGCCTCTGGAGATTCTGGCATGCTCTTGAAAATTGCCCAGACCGCCATGAGAGGAAAGGGCATCGAGATCGCCATGGACAAGCTGGCGGCAATTTCAGTTGAAGCTGCGAGGGCAGTGGCGGGATTTGAAGGCAAGGACATTGAAGAGAATATCAAGATCGTGAAGATACCTGGCGGCAAGATAGAGGATTCTTCCATAAACCACGGCATAATAATCGAGAAAGAGAGAACCTCTCAGGAGATGCCAAAGTCCATAAAGAATGCCAGGATTTTGCTTTTAGAGGGCACACTTGAGCTCAAGAAGCTGGATACGGATGCCAAGGTCACCATAACCGATGCCAAGTACCTCTCCAGCTTCAAAGAGGGTGAAGAAAAGGTCATCAAATCTCAGGTAGATTCGATTGCCTCGGCAGGCGCAAATGTAGTATTCTGCGAGAAGGGCATCGGAGTCACTGCTCAGAACTATCTGGCAAGACTTGGAATGATGGGCATCAGACGGGTGAAGAGAGAGGATCTCAAAATGCTGTCTCTGGCGACAGGTGCCCGGCTTGTAGGAGATGTCATGACCGTCACTTCCAAGGACCTCGGATCGGCTGCACTGGTCGAGGAGCGCAAGATTGGCAAGGACAAGCAGATGATCTTCATAGAGGGCTGCGAGAAGGCCAAGGCAGTATCTGTCATCCTGCACGGCGTATCTCTTCAGTTCTTAGAGGAGATGGAGAGGGCACTTGATGACGCTCTCAATGTGGTTTTAGATGTAATTCGCTCCGGTCGGATTGTGCCTGGTGGAGGTGCGCCTGAGATCTTTGTGGCCGAGAATCTGAGACAGTATGCTTCTACACTGGAAGGGCGGGAGCAACTGGCGGTCAGGGCCTTTGCGGATGCAGTAGAATCCATTCCGCTGACTCTAGCCGAGAATGCAGGCTTTGATCCTGTGGACAGCCTTGCGGCTCTAAGAGCTAAGTGTGGTCAGGGCAAGAACTTCGGGCTGAACATTATGACTGGACAGCCGTCAGATATGCTGGCAGAGGGCGTTATCGAGCCCCTCAAGGTCAAGACCCAGGCCATCAAGTCGGCAACTGAAGCCGCTACTATGGTCTTGCGTGTTGATGATGTCATTGCAGCCAAGCAGGGAGAATTGACTCCAAAGCCTGGTCAGAGTCCCCACGACTACACCATGCCCCAAATGCCAATGCCTCACTACTAGGAATTGGGACTGAATGGGCTGGAATGGGCCAGGGCTTTTCTGGCCCGATATCTATCCCGCTGGATTTCGGAAACAATGGACATTGGGTGATGCTTATGGCGGATGAGGATGAATTTGAAAAATCAGAAGGAGACGCGGAGACGTCCTGTAGAAGTTCCGAGGAGCTAAAGGAACAGCTTGCCTCGGCAGAGGGCCTGGCCAAGGAGCGTCTCGACCTGCTGATGCGTTGTCGGGCAGATCTGGACAACGTCCTGAAGAGATCAGCTCGCGAGAAGGAAGAGAATGTAAAATATGCCTCCGAGAAGCTCATCTGCAAGCTTCTTCCTGTGGTCGATAGCCTGGAGCAGGCGGCAAAACACGACGAAGGAAGCCGAGTGCTCTATATGCAACTGCAGAGCATTTTGTCAGGGGAGGGGCTCGCGCCCATTGAGTCCATAGGCATAAAGTTCGATCCATATCGACATGAAGCTCTCTATCAGGTTGAATCGAAGGATCAAAAAGAGGGCATCGTGGTCGAAGAGATACAAAAGGGTTACATCTTCAACAGTCATGTCATTCGCTACTCAAAGGTGGCAGTGGCAAAAAGATGATAAGCTTAAATATTCACAAAGTCGATTCAACTTTCAAGTTCAGGAGATGAGATCTTGTCAAAAATTATCGGCATTGACCTTGGAACCAGCAATTCGGCGGCTGCAGTTCTGATTGGCGGCCGTCCTACTATTATTCCCAGTGCAGAAGGTACGAGCATCGGCGGCAAGGCCTTCCCATCGTACGTGGCCTTTACCAAGGAGGGCCAGGCACTGGTGGGAGAGCCGGCCAAGAGGCAGTCCGTCACCAATCCGGAGGGCACCATAACAGGTATCAAGCGGAAGATGGGAACAGACTACAAGGTCAAGGTTTATGGAAAAGAGTATAGTCCTGAGGATATATCCGCTCAGATTCTGAGAAAGATCAAGACGGATGCTGAGACTTATCTGGCGGACACGGTTGATAAAGCAGTGATCACCGTTCCTGCCTATTTCAATGACAACCAGAGACAGGCGACGAAGGACGCCGGAACCATTGCAGGCCTTGAGGTCGTTCGAATCATCAATGAGCCCACGGCAGCAGCTCTAGCGTTTGGTCTCGATAAGGTTGGCGAGCACAAGATCCTTGTCTTTGATCTGGGCGGCGGCACACTAGATGTCACCATCATGGAGATAGGTGAGGGCGTCTTCGAGGTTCGGTCTACTTCTGGCGATACCCAGTTGGGCGGAAGGGACATGGACGAGAGGCTGACAAACTATGTCCTGGATAAGTTCCGGCAGGATTCTGGCATAGACCTGAAGCGGGATACTATGGCCATGCAGCGTGTGAGGGAAGCCGTCGAGGTGGCCAAGATCGAGCTGTCAAGCGTGATGCAGACCAACCTCAATCTGCCATACATCACAGCTGATGCCAGCGGTCCCAAGCATTTGAGCATGACTATTACCCGTTCCAAGCTCGATGAGCTGATCCAGGATGTTATTGAGCGCTGCCGCGGTCCAATGACCCAGGCTCTGCGGGACAGCAAGCTGGAGAAGTCAGACATCGGTAAGATCATAATGGTAGGTGGCCCTACCAGGATGCCTGTTGTTCAGGAGTTCGTGAAGAGCTTCATGGGCAAGGATATTGAGCGCGGGGTGGACCCCATGGAATGCGTGGCTATGGGTGCGGCCATTCAGGCTGGCGTCTTGGGCGGCGAGGTCAAGGATCTGCTGCTGTTGGACGTAACGCCGCTCTCGTTAGGCATTGAGACTCTCGGAGCCGTCACTACCAAGCTGATTGAGAGGAACACAACCATTCCAACCAGAAAGAGCCAGATATTCACAACCGCGGCAGATAACCAGACGAGCGTTGAGGTCAATGTGCTGCAGGGCGAGAGGCCCATGGCCAAGGACAATGTCTCTTTGGGAAGGTTTACACTTGTGGGCATTCCGCCGGCTCCTCGTGGCATTCCTCAGATCGAGGTCACCTTCGACATTGACGCTAATGGCATCATCCACGTCTCGGCCAAGGATCTTGCTACCAAGAAGGAGCAGAACATGACGATCACTGCTCCCCATAAGCTGAGCAAGGATGAGATTGATTCCAAGATCAAGGATGCTGAGAGGTTTGCGGCTGACGATCTGAAGAGAAAGGAAGAGATCGAGGTCAAGAATGCGGCAGACTCCCTGATTTATGCCTCTGAGAAGATGCTAAAAGACGCAGGGGACGTGGCCACTGCTGATCAGAAGGATAAGATTACAAAGGCCATTGCTGATCTCAAGAACGCCCAGACTGGCGGAGAGATCTCTGAGATCAAGGCCAAGACCGAGGCCCTGCAGAACTCCATCTACGAGCTGTCTGCTGCCATGTATCAGAAGGCGGCGGAGGCAGCACAAAAGGAGAAGGCTTCGCAAGGCCCGAGCCAAGAGCAGACCTCGGGGTCAGGCAAGTCGGATCAGACGGTTGATGCCGACTACGAGGTAGTAAACGACAAGAAGTAAGACGTGGCAGACTGAAGAACTGAAGAACTGAGCAAGATATGCCGGAGAAGAAGGACTACTACGAGGTCTTGGGTGTCCCCAAGGACTCGAGCGAGAAGGACATCAAGGGAGCTTATCGCAAGCTCGCTATGAAGTACCATCCAGACAGGTCGGAAGAGCCCGACGCTGAGGAGAAGTTCAAGGAGCTGTCCGAGGCCTATGCCGTCCTCTCAGATCCGGAGAAACGGCAGAAGTACGATCAGTTCGGCCATGCCGGAATCAACAGCCAGTACTCGCAAGAGGACCTCTTCCGGGGGGTCAACTTCGAGGACCTTCTGCGTGGGTTTGGTTTCGGGGGCGGCGGGGCCAGAGGTGGCGGGGAAAGCATCTTCGATATGTTCTTTGGCGGCGGAGGGAGGGGCCGGGGTCCGGCGCGTGGTCGAGACCTGCGCTATGACGTCAGCCTGACCCTCGAGCAGGCGGCTACAGGCCTGGAGTCAACCATCGATGTGCCCAGGACCGAGAACTGTTCTACCTGCCGGGGAAGCGGCGCCAAGCCCGGTACAACTCCGAGCGTCTGCGGCAACTGTCACGGGTCCGGCCAGATCACCCGCGCCCAGAACACTCCATTCGGACAGATGGTTACTTCCTCTGCCTGCCCAAAATGCGGCGGCAGAGGGCAGATCATCGTCAATCCATGCGGGGACTGCGGTGGCACTGGACGGACGAGAAGGACCAGGAAGATCAACATCAAGATCCCTGCTGGAGTCGAGGACGGCCAGCACCTGAAGTTGCGCGGCCAGGGAGATGCGGGCGATCAGGGAACTGAGAACGGGGATCTCTACGTTGTCATAAACGTCATGCCTCACCCTAAGTTCCAGAGGGTGGACAGCGATCTCTTGCTCGAGACCTACATCAGCTTCACACAGGCAGCTCTCGGTGCCGAGGTGGAGGTTTCTACTCTCACAGGCCGGGCCAAGATGAAGGTCCCAGCAGGGACTCAGACCGGGACTATCTTCCGGCTGAGGGGAAAGGGCATGCCACGGCTGCAGGGCCTGGGCTCTGGCGATCTGCATGTCAAGGTTAACATAAAGACGCCATCGGCTTTGACTGAGCGGCAGAGGGAACTTTTGGAGGCTCTCGCACAGGAGTTTGGCGAGAAGAAGAATGCGAAGCCCCCTGAGAAGGAGAAGAGCATTCTCGATAAGATCGTGGATGAGGTCAAGAGCGCGGTGCAGTAAGGTCTTGCTGTAGGGTTTTGCAGGAAACGCAAAGCCCGAAAAGCATTTTTTGGAGTCCTCGCTATTTTCAATGGCTAACCAGAGGTTACTATGGCTTTTGAGTTCTTGGTTAGTAGCTCTGTGCGTACTCTGTGAGCCTTGTGTCTCTGTGGTGAAATGTCGTTATCCACTGGTTATATGCCAAATGGTTACGGATTGACACCACTGAGTCACAGAGCGCACAGAGGACTCACAGAGATTACCCAGACAAAACAAAGAGGAACCATGATAATTATCAAATAGATATTGCCTTTCGTTTCCTTGCTTCAGAGCTTTGCATCTACCGTTTTCAGGCCGGAGGATCACCTGCATCTCCCGCGGATGGGCTCGCGGGCGCGGGGGGAGACGCATGCGGGCAAGCGTGAGACCTGAGTCGATATTCGATTTTTAAGTTGTGATCTGAGATTATTTACCACCATTGAGGAATTTGAGATTGCCATTGACAGATAAGCTAAATATCGATAAAGAGCTATGCCCTATCGGTGATTTCGGAAGAGGGACATAACATAATCATGGCTCAAGCGATTTAAGAACAAGGAGAATATGATGACTATATGTCAAGGGAGATCTGCCAATGTTTAAATCATTTAAAGTTAAAAATTTCCGAGGTTTTGATAGTTTAGAAATAGACAACCTTTCACGAGTTAACCTAATTGCAGGATTAAATAATGTAGGTAAAACTGCGCTGTTAGAGGCTCTATTCCTTTATGGAGGTGCTTATAATCCCGCGTTGACTATTACTCTAAACAATCTTAGGGGAATTGACACAATTACTGTAGAATCTGCGACCGATAAAACACCGTGGGATTCTTATTTTTTTAATTTTAATAGTAACAAACAAATTGAATTAATTGGTGCTGATGACGCAAATAGACATAGGATCCTAAAATTGAAAGTAGCTCGCCCGTCAATGGATGAAATCTTTGATAAGAATAGTAGGCGTCAAGGCGAAATCACATCTGCAGAAAGCCAAAAACTGATCGGCGTAAATTCTTCTATCCTTGAATTAGAATATGAAGAGACCGGCAAAAAAAAAGGAAAATCGATTCTAGTTGTTGATGCAAAAGGAATAAGGTCTCAAGTGATACGTCCTCCTCCATTTCAGGCCGTATTCTTATCATCACGGTCTCGACCTTCTGTTATTGAATCATCAGAACGCTTCGGAAAACTTGAAATGATAGGAAAGCACGAACTCTTGCAAGAGGCTTTAAAGGTATTTGAGCCCAGACTTCGTCGTCTTTCCGTTGTGGTAATCGGAGGTGTCCCTATGATTCATGGTGACATAGGGCTTAATCGTTTATTGCCATTACCACAAATGGGAGACGGTATGACTAGGTTGGCTGATGTAATGTTAGCCATTGGAAACGCTCCTAATGGGGTTGTGCTAGTAGATGAGATAGAAAACGGCATACATCATTCAACAATGTCAAATATATGGCGAACGATAGACAAAGCTTCGCAACTATTTAATACACAAGTATTTGCGACCACTCATAGTCTTGAGTGCATAAAAGCTGCGCATACCGCCTTTAAGGAAGATAATACATACGATTTAAAGGTTCACCGCTTAGAACGAACGGATGCAACAGTACGAGCTTTGACCTATGGTAATGATGAGCTAGATGCGGCTTTTGAAATCAATTTAGAGGTGAGATGATGTCAATAGTGATCAAAGGCAAAGGTTTTGCTGAATCCAACAGTCCTGCGAGTCCTCATCTCTTGTTGGTCGAAGGAAAAGATGATGCAATCTTTTTCAAATCGATGATGGAATATATCTGTCTCGATGGAGTAGAGATTTGGAATATAGAAGGGACGTCGCAGCTTCGGACGCGTTTAAAGGTCCTCAAAATGGATACTGCATTTAATTCAAATGTAACTTCTCTGGGGATTATTCGGGATGCAGACAATGACCCAGAATCTGCGTTGAGAAGCGTAAAGGATGCTTTAAGGGTCTCTGGTTTTGCGGTTCCGGATCAATCATTTATGTCTGCAGGAAGCAGGCCGACTGTAACTTTCATGATTCTTCCAAGTGACTCCCCAGGGATGTTAGAATCTGTATGTCTTAAGTCAATTGAATCAGATCCCGCGATGGTATGCGTCGATCGTTATTTTGACTGCTTAAGAACTAAGTGTCAAATTGAGCCCACAAATATATACAAGGCAAAGGTGCAAGCTTTTTTGGCTTCAAGAAGAAAGGTTGGACTAGATTTAAGGCTTGCAGCAAAAGCTGGTTATTGGCCATTTGACCATGATATATTTGGGCCAATAAAAAATTTCCTGAAAACAATTGCAGAAAATTAAAAGACCAATTCCAAATGTGCACAGTGATAACAGAACCCAAGGCGCGGCGAAAAGGCCGAATGGCAGCAGTTCCGATTAATTTATCGTTGCTCGATCTCATCCAACTCTTGCCAATCTGATGCGTTGAATTCAATCTCCGTCTCAGCCAATTCTCTTATCTCTCCATCGCCTTTTTTCTCATCTCCTCCGGCATCTTCTCGATAGCATATCGCAGCGCAGTTCTCGGCATATAGGCCTTCCACTTCATAACGTAATCGAAGACCTCCGCCTGGTGCTTTTTGCTCGCTTCCTTGAGAAGCCATCCATAGCCCTTCTGCACCATGTCGTCTCCGTCCATGAGCAGGATATCCGAGATCTGAAAAGCTTCCTTGAGGAACATGCCCTTCCTGGCTGGCAGAATAAGCGTCACGGCTGAAGCCCTCCGCAGCCAGCGATTCTGCTCGCGGGCCCAGCCTGTCAGGTTTTCGATGAACTCTGGATACATCTCGATGAAGCTTCCAAGAGTGTGGTTGCAGAGGGTGTCGCACTTGGCCCAGTTGTCCACGTACCTGTCCACCCATCCTTCGAACACGAAAAAGTCCTGGGGAACAAACTTCTCGCGTTCTCTGTAGGCCCATTCGAAGGCAATGAAGGCCTCCTCTCCGTATCCTGTATCCAGAAGCCCCTCACATAAAGCAAATATCTCAGATTTGTCCCGGCCCTCCATCTCCCGGAAATACTTTGTGGCGATCTTCTTGACCTGGGCGCTCTTCACACCGTGAAACTTGACAGGCTCCTTGAAGAACCGCTGCGCGCTCTCTTTCGTCTTCTCGTCGATCTCTTTTATCAGCTCTTGCCGCATCGCGGACAGGACATCGTTTCCCATGCTCTACCAGAGGATTTATCTCTATCAAAAAATCTTCGCCTCTGCCATGATGAAGCAGTTCGTTCTATCCCCTGCCGCGGGAAAGCGGCTCATCGGCCTTGCCCTGGCGGCCCACCCCCTCATCCGGTCAGTCCTCTCATCCGGCACACTCGTCATCGTTGCCGGCACAACCAACGGCTACGTCGCAGAGGAGGTTCTGAAGAGCATCGGGCAGGCAGACGGATTTTGCAGGCGGCATTTCATGAGGGGTGTGATCCTGCCCCCCGGCAGGACCACCGAGGAGGGGCGGCTGGCGGACGAGAGCGGTTTTCCAGGTGACGTGGTCATAGAAAAGGGAGTCTGGCAGAAGGGCAAAAGCATCTTCGACGTTGCAGATAACCTCGCTGAGGGAGACATCATACTCAAGGGTGCCAATGCCCTGGACCTGGAGACAGGACAGGTGGCTGTCCTCATCGGCCACTCAAGTGGAGGCACGACAATCGCCGCCCTGGCAGCGTCGGCGGGCCGTCGAGTGCGGCTCATGCTTCCAGTGGGCCTGGAAAAGCGCGTCGCAGGCAGTCTCATGGACCTCGCCTGTCGGCTCAATCTTCCGAGCAATAGCGGATATCGGCTGCTGCCCATTCCGGGCGCGGCCTTCACTGAGATCGATGCCATTGCACTCCTAACCGGAGCTGAGGCGGAGATCATCGCGGCGGGCGGAGTAGGTGGCGCGGAGGGTGCGGTCTTGCTGGCGCTGGATGGACGCGAAGAGCAGATGACGGCAGTAGATGAGCTGATGAAGCAGGTTTGCCGAGAGGGCAGGTTTGAGCTGTAAGGGTTTCAGGTCTGCGGTGTCAATCGCCCTATCGAGGTGCTTTTCCAATCAGACGAAAGCCTTAAATAAAGGCAATCAACGTAGTATATGTTGGCAAAAGTCGATAGCCATTTTCCCTCCTACACCTATGTGGCTTTTGCCTCCCTCCTTCTTATGAGCATAATAGAATAATGGCGAAAGCCTATGTTTTCCTATCCTGCCCTTGAATCTCACTGTGAGCTATCTATGCGAGTAGGGCAAAAATATATTCATCATGAACCTGCAGAATGATTGCCATTGAGGCATCTTCGATGATTAGGCATACCGTTATGTTCAAGTTCAAGGAATCGGCGGAAGGCAGGGAAAAATCCGGAAATATTGCGGCCTTAAAGGCAATGCTTGAGGCTCTGCCGGCTAAGATCGAGGAGATCAGGTCCTTTGAGGTGGGTGTCAACTTCTTCGCGGCCAACGTCGCCTATGATGCCGTTTTAGTCTCTGAATTCGAGAGCGTTGAGGCCCTCTACAGCTATCAGAAGCATCCCGATCATCTCAAAGTCGCCGATTTTGTGAGCAAAGCCTGCACGAGCCGAGCTGTGGTGGATTATGTCATCTGATTCATTCTCTTCAATGAAGATCGGGGTATGCGGCATAGCCTGTGAGGTCTGCCCGCGCATGGTTCGAGGGATGTGCCCCAACGGAGAGGCGGGCTGCCTGCCGCGACAAAACCGGATGTGCAAGATCGCCACCTGCGCTTATGAAAAGGGCGTATCTCTGTGTTTTTCCTGCCCAGAGTTTCCATGCGAGACCACAAAGCTTGGGCCGATAAGCTACGGCTACTGCGGCTTCATATCAGGCAAAGAGGTCTGAATCGGCACCATCTCAGGTGATTTCGTCTTTTAGCCCCTTGACGAAGTGACCGTGGGTGATGCCGCCAAGTGTGAGCGGCACTATTGCCTCTTTGAGGCCCTGCAGCTCCTGCCGGAGGTTATCGTCTCTTTTCTCAGACAAATCAATGGCCTTTTTATAAGCAGCAGTCATCCGTCTCGCGTACTCTCCTGTCCTGCCGCGCGCGTCCACTGCTATGCTGCGGAGACCCGTGGATATGATCTCAGGCATCATGTCCAAAAGACAGGTCTCGGCTGAGTTGAAGATATGCGTCCTGAACTCGTCATCCAGGCGCAGTGGAAAGATGCGTCTCATGTCCTGCAGTCCCCAGAACTCCTGTGCATCGTGCTCCCCAATGGCCCGTGATCCTTTCTCCGGTTTTCCTCTGGCCAGGCAGGGGACGCAGTCCTCGGCCACCATCACCTCAAGGCTTCCCTGCACAACCAGCTCCAGGCACGGCGCGTCTGAGCGTCCCCGAACTGCTGAGACGATTCCTGCAAGCTGCCGTGCGGAAAGCTCCGGGGAAAGGGTGAGATGCTCCAGTGGTGGAGCAAGGGCCTGGGTCGTCAGGTGGTTGCAGACGTTCAATCCCATCCCGCCGTAAAGGTGGAGGCTATGCTGCTGGTCTAAGGCGGCCTGAAGAGCACCCACATTTTCAACCATGATGCCCTGAAATTTTGCATCGGCCAGCAGGGGGCCCGCGAGAGAGAAGAAATCAGTGCGAGTGATGCGTGGCCACTTCCAGATGAGTGGTCTATTTGCACAGATGGCTGCGGCCTCTTCGATCAATTTCTCAGCCTTTGCCGCCCGGTCAGTTCGGTCTGATCTCTCAGATTGATTGCCCAAGATCGGCTCGAAATAGACCCGGTCGCATCCCCCGTCGATCGCTCCTCTCACAGTCTCCAGGCTATCGGCATAGACTGCCAGGCTGAGGCCGCGGCCTGTCGGGGCTGACGGCGCGGCTGCCGCAAGAGAAGACCGCATCTTTTCGACGAGTTTCATCTCTCTGTAGCTGGCTAAAGCCATCTCCACCTTTTCTCTGCTGGGCCGTCTCTTTTCAAGCAGTGCCTCTTTTGCCTTCTCCAAAAGATCGCGACGCAACTGATTCAATGCGCTCAGTGGTGCGAAGAGATCCTCGTTGTAGTCCATGCTGATCAGGCGGACGACGAAGGGCGTTCCTCCAGTGCGGCGCAGATGCGACTCGATCTGCTGGCGGGTGATGGGCAGGTTTTTCGCTTTCTCCATCTGGAATGAAGCCGTCACTGAAATGCTCTTTGCGTCATTCAGCCGAGCCTCCGCCACAGGTCGGTCCTCCTTCCATGTGAGGCTGATGTCCAGGGGAATCTCGGTCTTTCCTGATGCGATGATCTTCTGCGCCTTCTTGGCGAGAGCTGTGCTGCCTGTGAGGTAGACTCTGGCGCCCGGCTTTATCCTCTCTGGAGTCATCAGTCGGAGCATGCCATCCTTTTGCACAACCTTCTGGACCACCAGGCCAACCTCCTGCCCCGGTGCCTGGAAGACCAGGCCGTCTCCTTTTTCTGGGCAGAGTGGTCCGGAGAGCCTCACAGCAGCCTCGCCCCTCTGGGTGTCGAATGAGGCCACGCTGCCGATCAGGACGCCGCGGTTGTCTGACGCCTCCCGGCCCGTCACATCCTTAGATTCCAGGAGATGGCCTTCAGTAAAGCTTCGATTGAATGCCAGGGCCAGATCCCTTTCATCCTCGGCGGATGGCGCCCATTTCCCTGCCGCTATGGCGTCCAAAGCCTTTCGGTAGATGCCGGTCACTATGGCCACGTACTCCGGGGACTTCATCCGTCCTTCAATCTTGAGGGAACAGACCGGCGAGCGGACGATCTTGTCCAGGTGTCGGTAGGTACACAGGTCGCGAGTGGAGATAAGAAACCGCCCTTTCTGCGGCTGGGCAGAGAGGCCTATTGGCCGGCCGTACTGGTCCTTTTCGCCCTTGAGCAGCATGTAGGCCTTTCGACATGGCTGGGCGCACATCCCCCGGTTGCCGCTGCGCCCGCCGATGGCTGAGGAGAGAAGACATTGTCCTGAATAGGAGTAGCAGAGAGCCCCGTGAACGAAGACCTCAACGCCGATTCCCTGGGGATTAATCCTTTTAATCTCATTCAAGCTCACCTCTCTGGCCAGGACGGCTCTCTTGAATCCGGCTCTCTGGGCCCAGAGCAGGCCAGGAGCGTTGTGGATGGTCATCTGGGTGGAGGCGTGCCTCTCAAGCTCCGGGACGATCTGGCTCGCCAGCAGGGATATGCCCAAGTCCTGCAACAGCACAGCGTCTGTGCCCATCCGGTAGAGGCGGACCAGGTATTCGCCCACGTCGTCAAGCTCGTTCTCCCTGATGAGTGTGTTGACAGTCACATAGACCCTGACGCCACGCAGGTGGGCGTAGTCGATGGCCTCTCCTAGAGCTGCCTCATCAAAGTTGGCTGAGAATTTTCTAGCTCCAAATCGCTTGCCGCTCAGGTAGACTGCATCGGCTCCGGCGGCGATTGCTGCCTCCAGGGCTTCTCTTGATCCGGCTGGAGCGAGCAGTTCAGGGATTCGTCTCAAGGTTGATCTCCACTATTGCCATCTATGTCTTCAATGGCCTTTACGATGCTCTGCCATTCCTGGCAGTAGATGACCTGATCTGGGTAATCCAAAATGTTCGTGTCGTTCAAGCTCCAGGGGTGCAAGAAGAGCACACCGCGTCGATTCTCGTCGCTTTTCACAAACTCCACAATGTTGAGATCGAGGTCGTCAATCAGCAGATCGCATGGTACGCTGTGCTTTGTGCCCGTTCTGGCATGATGATATTGCTTTAAGCAAGGGAAGTTGGCCTTGAGCCATCTTCGTGTGGCATTTTCTGTGTGGGGTCTTCGAGCTGTGACCACCATCAGATCATGTCCGGCGAGCTGTTTTACTGCGTGCCGAGCTCCCTCGATTGTGGGGACTCGCATGACGTATTCCGGATCGGACAAAAGTCGTGAGATCTCAGTCCAGATCTCAATTCCGTCAAAGCTCCAGTGGGCTCTTGTGATATCGCTCTTGCTGTACCTCCGCCCGTAATCTTTCTCGATCTCCTTGAGCACAGCGCTGACCTGGTCAGCCAAGACTCCGTCGATATCAATCCCGATCTTCAAAGCACGATCTCCTTGCTGATTATTATGGTCTCTTTATGGTTGCGTCTTTTTGTTAAGTGAAATTGAGTAGTGATAAATCTTTTCCAATTACTGATTGCAGAACAACGTCGTCAATTTTTTCAGTCGCATTTACGCAACATTTTTATCTAATTCAATAACATATATTATTTAATATAACGTGTCTACTTGTGTTGTATTCTTCTCAAAACATTTATGTACTTTGGCTCTAATATCTTGACTGGTTATAAAAATCTACATTCGAGTTACATCGCATTATTATTAGAAGACTACAATTATTGTATTCATTGGGCATTGAATGGTGAAATTATGCGGATTCAACTGGCGGGATCGATCGGTTTGCTCCTGGTGATAATGCTCCCCGGAGCAATTTCTTATACATTTGATGAGACCATTACGGTATCCGGCGGAGGAGACCTGAGCGCTTCGACTAATATCCCTCAGGCAAGGGACTATGCTCAGGGAATAGGAGATCATACTTATCATCGGGAGATCGAATCAAATGCAACTTCATCTCTCTTGATGTCATCTTACTCCTTCAATGCAACACCTACAACAAAGGGTCGCGGTCCTCAATCTCTCCTCCAAAAGCTTGGATTGGATTTGAAGCCGAGCTATAAATTGACAGCTCCGATCATGTTGAATTATAACAAATATTCTATAGTAATGAATAATGAACGGGGAAAGCTGTTGCATGCTCTCTCTGGAAGCTGGCTTGAGGATTTTGAGTCCAACAATTCTGTATTCAACGGAAAGAATAATTTAGCTACTTCGTTTGCCGTCAATGGAAATGGTGTTCTCTCGGAGGCCGTTGTAAATCTGGGTGATAAACATAATCGCATGGCAGCAAGTGCATCGGTAAATGGCAATTTTGTTCTAAAAAGCAATCTGGCAGAGGTAATCAAGCCGGAACTTGATGATTACCAGATACTTAGCGGAAAAGCTGATGATATTAAAGCAAATGTCTCAATTGATGAAGCGAGGTCAAACGCACGCAGGGCTCAGATTGCCAGGGACAAGACGATGCAGACAAATTACACATCTCCTGAAAAAGGAACGGTTCAGACGGATAATCTGTCTTCATTGGTTCTAAATCCTGATAAGGCCGGAAAGAATTGTACCCCCGTAAAGGATGCGAATGGTATCTGGGTAGAAGTATGCGATGAAAAAGGCACAGAGTTGCCTAAAAATGAGACTATCGAGAAATAGGGCAATGCCGGAAAGAATTGCACTCAGGTCAAGGATGCAAATGGTGTATAGACAACGGTATGCAATCAAAAATAGTGGTGGGTGAGATCAAATGTGTAACGAGAAACGGGTAATATTTACCTGCACGCACTGTGGCGAAAAGAGCTATGTAGACTACGATGTGCTAAAGAATGCATCGATGGAGAAGAATGTTCTCTTAAGGTGCATTAATCCCGGCTGCAAAGCTCTAAATTTGACTGATAAATCGCGGGTTGAAAATGCAATAGGCACCACCGGCGCACAGGCATGCGAGTGCATAAAATTCACCGGTGGGGAGGCGAAGCTTCCCAGGGGAAAGAACATCTTTGCAGACGGGACTGTGGTGTATGGCACAGGGGACGATACCGAAGAATTGACTCGTGAAGCATATATCTTGAAATATGGAATAGATCCTGAGGTCACGCTGCAAAGGATGTGGGAGGGTAGAATTAAGCCACCGACCCTAAAAATAAATCCTGGGCACATCCGTCCTCCTATTAAGGTGCTGGGTGCGTACACCGCAAGATAATATGCTATCGGATTCATGAGCATAATGTGGTAAGTTCTTCCGGCCTTCAGTTCGATCTCGCCCTGCTCTGTGCAGTTGGCGAGATCATTTTCCTGATGCAAGGCTTGGGCAACGAAATTTAAATAGTTCCAGATGTGCTATCTTCTATTGTTAATTATCATGGGAGATGTGAATTTGAAATTCCGCGCAAAGTCCGATGCACTAATTGATCTTGAGCCGGCAGACAAGCTCAGGTCCATTGGAGCTGTATTTTTGATTGTGCTTCTAATGCTATCAGCTTTAGTTCTCCTGGCGGATGGAAGCGATGATGCAGGCAGTGCGACATCGAATGAAGAGCTGGTCGCACGGCAATTCGACACATTGAGGCAAAATCCTGAGGAGTTGAGGGCCTTCTTTCTGGCCATGCCCAAGGGCGGAGATATCCACAACCATTTGACCGGAGCAGTTTATGCCGAGGATCTGATAGATCAGGCAGTTGCAGGAGACCTTTGCGTAAGTTTAGATAACTACACGGTCTCGGCCAATTACTGCGACATGAATAACTCAGAACCTGTTGATGACGCCTATTCGAACTCCTTACTGTATGGTAAAATAGTCGATGCTTGGTCCATGAGAGATTCCGAGTTGCTCGACGATGAGGACGAGAGCCAGCGTGACCATTTCTTCAACACCTTTGGAACCTTCGGAGGAGCGACAGGAAATACCAGCGCTCTGTTGGCATATCTTCGGTCCAGCGCCTACCGGGAGAATGTGGCTTATCTTGAGATCATGACAGGCGCCGGATCAGCTGCAGCTAACCTGGGCAGCACTGCAGGGTGGGATGACAACCTCTCGGTGTTTTACAGCAAGCTCGTTGACAACGGCCTTGATTCTGTTTCAAAGAGCCTGAGCGATTACATAAATGATACTGATAGCGGTTCATTGAGAATTCTTAAAAATCAGGGCGATCCTGGCAGCAGCATCCCTGTCCGTTACATTCTGTCAGGCACGAGGACGATGTCTAGAGAGCGGGTCTTCGGCCAGCTCGCAGCGGCCTTCGATGCTGTCAATAGATCAAGCCTGGCAGTAGGCGTGACACTCCTGGCAGCCGAGGACAATTGGAGATCCAGAGAGGACTACTCCCTGCAGATGGAGATGGTCGGTTTCCTTCACAGCATCTATCCAAATGTCAGCATAGCTCTGCATGCAGGAGAGCTGAATCTCGGGCTCGTGACGACCGATGACCTGAGGTTCCACATAAAAGAGGCTGTTGAAGTCGCACACGCTTCTAGGATCGGACACGGAGTGGATATTATGTGGGAGCTGGACTCCGATGAGACCCTTAAAGAAATGGCCAGGGACCATGTGGCAATTGAGATAATGCCTGTGAGCAACCGGGTTATCCTCGGAGTAACTGGAAAGGACCATCCGTTCCCTGTCTACTTTGAGCGCGGGGTGCCTGTTGTCCTGGCTTCAGACGACGCTGGAGTGCTGCGTACTGATCTCGGCGAGCAGTTTGTGGTCATAGCTTCCGATTATCCCCAGATCAAGTACCAGGATTTCAAAAAATTTGTGAGAAACAGCATCGAATACAGCTTCCTGCAGGGAAGAAGCATATGGTCGTCCAAAGGAAATTATACAACATTGGTCCCTGAATGCTCAGGCTGCAATCCGGGATCCCATAACCTTGAAGAAAAGTGCAAGGCCTTCCTGGACGGGAGTAATAAAGCCAAAGTCCAATGGAAGCTGGAAGGTGATTTAGCTGCATTCGAGGAAAAGTATTCTAAGTGAGTGACAAATGCAAAATTCGCGGCTCAGCAGTCCGATTTTACCGGCAAGGACGCTGGCCGCTTGCATTGCGTGGGATTGGGAATAAGATAATTTATTTGGGATGTTTATCTCTATAGTTGGCTAGATTTTGTAGCTAGCTAGATGTATCTAAAATTCCCCGAAAGAGATATAATCTTAGACCATTTGGTTTGTAGTAGTCATGAGCAACGACATTGTAGACCACTTGAGTCCTGAGGAAGCTTTGCAGGACCCTATGCAAGTCTCAGAAATCAGCAAGGCTCAGTACGAGCAAGTCGTCTCAATGATATCCGATATCATCTGGCGCTATGATGTCGATGCCAAAGGAGAGAACGTAGGCTCTTATATCTCGCCGGTTGCAGACCGATTGCTCGGCCTGCCGGATGGTAGCATAAGCAATAGCTTTGAGAGATATTTTTCCTGTGTCCATCCTGATGACTTGCCAGTTGTTCGGCAGATGCTCTTTGAGGGAATTCGGATGCTTGGCAAGGAGTGGACAAAAGAATACCGTTTGATTAAGGCAGACGGATCGATCCTCTGGGTTCGGTCCAGAGGTTCTGCCTATCGCCTGGAAAATGGCTTGACGGTCGGATTTGGTACCACGAGCGATATTACCGACAGCAAGCGGGCGGAAAAATCGCTCATCAACAGCGAGGAACGATACAGATCCGTCGTAGAAAATGCAGCAGAAGGGATTGTTGTTGCTCAGGATGATAAATTGCAGTATGCGAATCCTCGTGCCCTCCGGATGCTTCAGGTCAGTCTCAAAGAGATCGGAGATGCGTCATTCGTCTACTTTATCCATCCTGATGATAGAGCATTCGTCTTCGATCGTTACCAGAAGCGTATCAGAGGCGAGGATGTTGTCCAGAACTACGATTTTCGCGTATTAGGCAAGAGCGGACTGGTGACATGGGTCCAGATCTCAGCAGTGAGGATCATATGGAACAATCGGTCTGCGACGCTAAACTTTCTCATCGACATAACCGAGCGAAAAAAGATGGAAGATGCACTGCATTATAGCGAAACACGGTATAAGGAATTATTTGACAATATCAGCAGTGGTGTGGCTATTTATAGAGCCATAGACGATGGCAACGATTTTATCATCGAGAATCTTAACAAGGCAGGAGAAAAGCTGGACGGCGATTTTAAGAGAGATCTCATTGGCAAGAGCATCTTAGAAGCTCGCCCAGGCATTAAGGAATTTGGGCTTTTTGATGTCTTAAAAAGGGTGTGGGAGACCGGCGTTCCGGAGTATTTCCCAATAGCTCATTACCAGGATACCAGGCTCTCTGGATGGTATGAGAACTATGTATACAGATTGCCTTCTGGGGAAATCGTTGCGGTCTATGACAATCTCTCCGAGAGAAAGCTGGCTGAGGAGGAATTGCTAAAAACAAATCGTCAACTTGAGGAAATCATCGTCCATGCTAAAAAATTGGCCCTGCAAGCCGAGATGGCCAGCATCGCCAAGAGCGAATTTCTGGCTAACATGAGCCATGAGATCAGAACCCCCATGAATGCGATCATAGGCATGACTGGTCTTCTACTGGATGAGAATCTCACTTCTGAGCAGAGAGAATATGCCGAGATCATTCGCAGCAGCGGGCAAGGGCTGCTTGTCATCATAAACGACATCCTTGACTTCTCAAAGATAGAAGCGAACAAGATCGAGCTGGAGTGCCAGCCCTTTTACCTTGGGAGATGTGTTAGGGAGGCTCTGGATATTGTCGGGATTGCGGCTTTTGAAAAGGGACTGAAGACCTCATACTCAATCGAGAAAGCCACTCCTGAGATCATTTTAGGTGACTCCACAAGGATCCGACAGGTTTTGGTCAATTTGCTGAACAATGCAGTCAAGTTCACGAATAAGGGCGAAGTGACTGTCTTGGTCTCCAGCAGAAAACTTGAAGGCATCAGCCATGAGATCCATTTCGAAGTGAAGGATACAGGAATCGGGATTCCTGATGAGAAGAAGAACCGCTTATTCCAATCCTTCAGCCAGGTTGATGCATCGACTACACGCAAGCATGGTGGCACAGGGCTTGGCCTGGCCATAAGCAAGAGGCTCGTAGAGCTAATGGGCGGGCGAATCTGGGTTGATAGTGAGGTCGGAGTGGGGTCTATATTTCATTTTACCATCCGAGTTGAGCCTACAATCTGCAAACCGGCAGAATTCAACCAGCTCAGCTCTCTGGATTTGGCTCATCCTGCAAATCACGACTTGCAGATACTGCTTGCCGAAGATAACACAGTTAACCAGATGGTGACTCAGAAAATGCTTAACAAGCTCGGTTACAGGGCAGATGTGGCAGCAAACGGCATCGAGGTCCTGCGGGCTTTGGAGCAAAAGGCCTACGATGTCATCTTGATGGATTTACAGATGCCTGAAATGGATGGTCTGGAGGCGACCCGAATCATACGTCGAAGATGGCCTGATAAACTCAGGATAATCGCAATGACTGCATCAGCACTGGTGGGCGATCGTGAGATGTGTCTTGCTGCGGGCATGGATGGCTATATCAGCAAACCAGTAACCTTCGAGGAGCTGCATGCGGCTCTTCAATCCTGCGAAAAGAGAGAATAATCGGCAATCGATTTCTTCATCAAAGTGGGTAAACTACCTCCTGCACAATGGTACAGGGATATTATTAAGACGGAAAGAGTTAAAGAGAATCAGCCAAAGGCGTAGCGAGGTGATTGTATGCCAACAAGTAAGAAGCAGCTGGAGAAGCTGAACAAAGTGAAAAAGGCCAAGGCAGAAGAGCTCTCGAAGCAGGCAGCTTTGGGTAGCGAATCCGCCAAGAAGAAGCTCAAGAAGCTTCAAAAGAAGATCAAGTGAACCGCCTGGCAGTTCCACATATCTTATTTCCTTTTTAACGGGCTAATATTCTCATGGCAGAGTGAAGGCAGATTCAATCCGGCTTGGATTGCGCAAGCAGGAGCATTCAACGATAACTATAACTGGATTGCATTATGATCTGGTTGTGGTGATATACAACGGATACTATCGATTTTGACATCCTGAAAGCATTAAGCGACCTTAAGGTTCCATATCCAAAGGCAGATAGGATTCATTCTCTGTTGAAACTTGACCCGGAAGAGCTTGGGGCACGCCTTGGCGTCTTAGAGATGCAGGGATATATCAAGACTAAATCCGAAACTGATATGGAAGGTTTTTGCCTTCCCAACGGCATATGTGCGGCGGGGTTGACCAATGAAGGGAAAAGGGCTCTAGCGGGGCCGAGATGGTAAATTATCCCAAAAGGGTACATCCTCTTCTGCTCAGTCCTGTCCATGATCAGCCATGTGCGGGCCTGTGGCAGTCAAGGAATCGACATCAAAATTAGATCTTTGATGATGAGTTCTTGACAGTGGATGCCTTCTTAAGGTTTTGACTGGATACGAGTTGAGAGGCAGTCTGAGAGCTGGCCTTCCCGCGCATCAGTTTATATGCTATTTCCGGATCAATGTTATATTTCTCAAGATATTCGCTCTGAGAGAGATGCTCTCCATTGCCAGAAATATAAATGGGATCGCCAACGATCGGTGTGATCTTCCCGGCGGGCAATGTCCATTCAAAGCCTGTTGGCAGATCACACTCTAGCCAATCGCTACTGTCTGATATGGTAGCATCTTCTGCTTCATTGACTACTCCGCAGTTGCGGCAAATGAATTTTTTCATATCCACTCACTCCCTAATAATAAGTAAATTCTACCAATATATAAATAAGTAGTACATGCAATTAGATTGCAGTCTAATACAAATATCTCATCATCTGATATCTTTTTCCCTGTTTCATATTCCGTTCATCTAGTCGAGCCTCTACTCTAAGTCCTCTCTTTGTCTTGGTTGAACCGATTAGCTTGATAATCGTTTCATAGCTGGTCAGCGGCTTTCCTCGCCAATTAATGCTACACATTTACCTTTTCAGGATCGCCGTCATCTATGAATTTAGCTGCCTGCGTATCAATATAGCGAAACTGGCCATCTCTCCCGGACCTGATTTACTTTCTAATGTTTTTTTTTTTGTTAGCTTGAAGCGAATAGCCATCATCTTTTAAGAGGCGTCTCACTGTATCGTGGCTCACATCATGTCCTTTTAGCTGTAGCTCCTCTGCTACGGCATAGGTTGATTTATATGTCCATTTGAGAAGACTCATCGGATCGCTCGCCGTGCTTTCCTTCATGATCTCTTCGAGATCGTTCATAACCAAATGTGTGCAGCCTGCGGTTGAGTATGAGCGAGTCGTATCGATGGTTGGAACGGATTTGGCCTTTTTGCCTCCGTCCACATACTTTGGCAGTTGAGTCCTGGCTGGTTTGCACTGTGTCCATTGGCACCTGTGACAAGGACACCTAGTTCGATCAAGCTCGCACCTGATTGAACCCCAGCGGCCTTGCTGCATTGCAGTCAGCTTCCCGCCCGCGTGTCTGGTGCCGCCTTCCGGGCTGTCCCAGGCGCACGCGCACGAGCTGGCCAGCGCGACCGACGAGCCAGATGAGCATTGTCTAATCAACCTCAAGAATCAAGGATCACAGATATATCCTATTGTCGCCTTTAATTCATGCAGTTATGTATGCAATCATTGCCTGCGGCATCTTTGAAAGAGAGATTGAGCTACTCAGAAGTGAGCTAGGATTTCCCTTCCGTGTGCACTACCTGCCGGCTGGCCTGCATGTGAACTTCGATGACCTGAAAGAAACGCTCGTCTCCGAGCTGGAGTGCAGCCGGGAGGATGTAGCTCAAGGCATAATAGTAGCATATGGCCAGTGTCACCCCAAGATGAATGAGATCCTTCAGCCCTACCGGGCGGCCATTATCGATTGCCAGAACTGCGTAGACGCCCTGATCACCCGCCGGGGCATGGAAGAGAAGGCCAAAGAGGGTCTCTTTTTTTATCTCTCACCTGGGTGGCTCGATGCCTGGAAGGATATATTCAAGAGCCTGAACTGGGGACAGGAGGAGGCCAGAATGGCTATGGGCTCCTTCAAGGGCTGTATCTATCTGGACACTCTCAAGGATGCAGCCGCTCGCGAGAACGATCTTTTAGAGTTCTTCGATTTTACTAACCTGCCCTTCGAGGTTATGCCTGTTGATCTGGGCTATTTCAAATCCCTGATAATCAACGCCAAAGAAAGCTTGGAGGTTTGAGCTTGGATGAGATAGATGAGATAAAACGGAAAAAAATGGAGAAAATGATGAACGATATGAATAAACCATCCTCACCGTCGATAGAGCTGCCGAATAAACCGGTATTGGTAACTGATGCCACCATCGACTCAATGGCATCTCAATATCCTCTCTTCATACTGGACTGCTGGGCGGAATGGTGCGGACCCTGTCGCGCGATTGGGCCAATCATCGAGCAGCTCGCAGCGGAGTTAAAAGGAAAAGCAGTCTTTGGCAAGCTGAATGTTGACGAGAATATGCAGACCGCCAACAAGTACAGAATATCAGCTATCCCCACTCTGATGATCTTCAAGGACGGCAAGCTCATCGACAAACTGGTGGGCGCTTACCCTAAGCCGGCATTGGCGGCAAAGCTGCAAAGATATCTCTGAAGGCCGGCTGCCCGGACCTTCTGAGACATAGAACTCAACTTTTTTATTTTATGGTATGCTATTGACGGCTTTAATTGTTGGATAGCCGGAGATGTTGTAGACCGATTTTTTGGCGAGAGACTCCGGCGTCTGGTAGGCCGGTTTGGTTCTTCTGTACTCGTCTACGCTGTAAAATGGCTTGTAGATGTCCGTATTGTATGTGAATTGAGACACATTTCCTACCCTCTGGCTTATGTCGAACGGAGCCGCCTCAGAAGCATTTGATGATATCTTATGCTCCGACCTATTTCCGTAAACATCCAGATCGTTCACCGCCTTGGTCTTCTCAAAGCCTGCCCTGAGGACCTTCCCTGATGAAGCAGAAATTCCCTTGCCTATGACGATCGTATCTCCATCGGTTTTAATCACATCTGCCGTCAGGTTCTCGGTGGCGTTATTGGTCTCGTTTATTGACTGGTTTGTTGTGGCGCTCGCATTCTGGCTGTCTTCTGCGATTCCTGCAGGCATAATAGCTGCCAGCAGTGCAACCAGTGCAACGACGCAGGTGAAAAATTTGATCTTCATTTCTTTCTCCTGATGTGAGCTATGATCAGCATTGCTACTGCCGCGGCGACACCCGGAAAGCTTGATTTCTCAGCCGTTTCTGTTGCATTTGCCCTGATCAATGGCTCTGCCTCAATCACATTCTCTTCGATATCCTTTACAACATCTCCCTGGCCAAGGAGAACTGTTCGCAACTGGTAGACGCCTGGCTGTAGCGTCTTGTTCCAGGTGATCTCCACAGTCTCGTCGTCTCCTGCAAGTAGTACGGGTGTCACCTTCTCTGTGGTATTTAGAACCGATCCATTTTGGGAGAGAATGAACTTCAGGGCTCCTTTAAATGGAACGCGAGAGTTGCCGAGAACCGTGGCGCTGGCCCCAGTCTCGTCCTCGTATGTCTCGGTGATGATGGCGTCATCAACTGCCTGAAATGAGTTCATGAAGGCTCTGGTCTGGTTGTGATTCAGCTCCACAATCTTCACTCGGCCAGTATATCTGTGCCCGTTTTCCAGGATCTGTTTCCAGGCATAGTCCTTGACAATCGGAGTGGAATAGCTCCCTGCAATGGGCACTACTTCATCTCTGGTTATATAGACTGCCCGGTCCCCATCGATCAGCATATAGTAGATATCAACGACCGTTGGATCGCTAGCGCTTATGGCCAGGTGAATGCCGCGTGAGTCAGCACGAAAATCCCGCACGTCAAACCTTATGGGCTCCCTTCCGCCGTAATAAAATTCATAGTCCTTTTGGGCGACTACAGTATTATCCTTCCAGAGGCTCAGATTGACCTCATAGCTTCCTTTCTCAGCCTCAAGCGCAGGCCAGCGAACCACCCAGGTTCCTGGAACCTCTACTTTGATGTCACGGGATGCAATCGTATTCCCCTCATGAATCAGGTCCAGCTTCATATCTACAATCCCCGCATCTCCTTGCAGGGTAACATCCAATGATTCTATGTTGGAGTATAAATCAGATATCTCCTGAGACCGGGCTGTTTCTGCCATGGCCCAGATGGATAATAACGTTGCCACAACTATCAGGACTGCCAAATACCGAATCGCACTTTTTTTCATGAGGGCCCACCTGTCGGCGTTCTCTATCATTTGAACCGGTTTATACCTTATGTATCATCTATATGGATATCTATATGGAAAGCCCGTTGGTGAACGGCGCTATCAGCGTGATGAGCAGGGATGTTATGACGAGCCAGGTGAGAATGGCGACAGTTGTCCTGGTGAACCTTTCTGCATCCTCTTGCTTTGCGATCCTCTCAAAGCCTGACTGCACCAGATCTCGGAATATGTGCCCGCCGTCCAGCGGCACAGCTGGAAGGCAGTTGAAAAGACCTGCATAGAGGTTGATCCAGCCGATCCAAAGCAGAAGGTTGGCAATCCAGAAGAGCTTATCACCTAATGGCTCTGCCCATCCCACAGGCTCGTAGACGGATGTCAACCAGCCGCTAAAGCCAGCAAAGCCCTTCTGAGATAATCCGGGGATACCGGAAAAGGGAAGGCTGAGCATCAGGTGAAAACCGCTTAAGCCCATGCTAGGAATGTCTTTGAGCGTCTGCAAAAATTGTCTTGCAGGGGCCTCTTGAAGGGTTGCTCCTCCAAGGTAAGCAGCATTTCCGGATATGCCGATGCCTATGAATCCTCCGTTGTCCTTAAGAGCCGCATCCTTTGTGGTGAGGTTGATCTGATAGGTCTGGCCCTGGCCGGTGGCTACGACGATAACCTGGCCTGGATGAGTGGTGTTCATCCGATTCCTGAAGCCTTCCAGATCTGTTGTCTTCTGTCCGTCAATGCTGGTGATTATGCTCCTGGCTGGGAGGCCTGCGGCATCTGCCGGGGAGCCATTGAAGATGGAGGCCACCATTATGCCTTGTGCCGGCTGGGCTTCTATTGGCAGTATTGTCTCTTTGCCATCATAGAGCATCTTCAGGCTATTTTGAGTTGAGCTGCCCTGCATATCAGTATAGAGCTGCCCTAAGCTCTTCGCGTCCTTTCCATTGGCCTGCATCAGCATCATGCCGTTCTCATAGCCTGCTTGCTCGGCCAGAGAGCCTTTCTCAACATCGACCACTATCAGCCTGTCCAAAGGCGATATGGCACCTATTACCGGGCCGAAGAAGAGGCTCATGGCAACTATCGCCACGATGAAATTGGAGATGACTCCTGCAGACAGAATTCTCACTCTTGCCCTTTTGTCCACCTTCGCAGGCTTGTCTTTGCTTCCAAAGAGATCCTCATCGTCCGGCTCGACAAAGGCGGCTATGGGTGCAATTAAAACGGCTACTATTCCCATGGATTTGACCCGTACCCCCTCCACGCGGCTGAGTATTCCGTGGGCAAACTCGTGCACCAGCATCGTCACGAATAGGGCAATCCAGCCCCATACAAAAGGAATGTACTCGTTAAGTCCGGGGATGAGAAGGATGTTTCTCGGGGCGTTGTAGCTGCTGGGCGCCGGTGGTTCCTGGATCATGTAATATGTCATAACAAGAACCAGAAACAAAAAATAGGTCATGCTTAAGACAACCAGAGGAATGCCGGCGGAGGCCACAAGCCTCCAGAAGCTCTTTGGGCGGGCGAGCGTGTCCAGGAGACCCAGGCCCCTGGTTGTGCGGAAGAACAGGGCCAGAGGAATGCCCAGAACGCTTCCCACGCTGACACCTCTGTTCTTCCATTTCTCGCTATCTCTTAAGGGCATTATCAGGATGGAATACAGGCCGATCAGCGCTACAGCTATGAGCATCCAGTCTACGGAATCAAGTTCTAATTGCAGGTTCAAAATCCTGTCCTCATAAAGTCGATTTACAGATGATAATAAATGAGAATAGAACAGGGGTTTCAGAGTATGCCCTGCTCTTTCAGCTCATCCTTGGCCAGCTCCTGATGTTTCTTCTCCAAAAAGCTATAGACGTTTCCGTGAGGTGCACCATCAAGCAGCATCTCAATGGCCGTTCTGGCAACGCGGATCTGTTCTGGGTAGCCCAGAACTGCCACAGTCTTGCCGTACACCGAAACCTTGGCACCGGAGAGCCTCTCCATGATCTCGCGCGACCTGCCGTCCTTTCCAATGATGCGGCCTTTGATGCGTTCCATATCGCTCTTGGTGCCTACCATCTTGGAGAGGTCCAGAACATCGAGCATCAGCATATCATCATCGAGGATGGCGAGAGCCCTCTCAGGTGAGAAGCCCCTGCCGATTGCTTTTACAAGATCGAGAACCCGGAGACCCTGCAGGGGGTCCTCTGCTGAGGCTATGGAGACCGCGCCAGTCTCGCTGTCTATCTCAATGGTGGTCTTGCTCTTCTCTTCAATCAGGTGCTTCATGGACCCTCCTGGCCCCACAAGCACACCTACGCGCTCCTCTGGAATCTTGATATCCAATTCAATCAGCCTTCTTTTTTTCTATCTCGTCTCTGTCTTTCCTGAGCTTCTCCCAGATCTCCTCAGGCGATCCCAGGTTGTATTTTTTCTTAAAGTAATGGGACACGTTGGCTATATCGCGTTCCAGGAATTTCCTGGCCATGGGATGGTCCAGGGTGACGGACTGTCCCATATCGATGATTACCGGCTCACCAACGTCATAGAGTATATTGAACTCACTGAGGTCGGCATGAACGAGCTGTGCACGATTGTAGAGCACAGATATGTATTCGGCGATCTTGTCATAAATGTGCTTTGCTTCTTCTGCATCCAGATCCACGTCCTTTAGCGGAGGAGCTATCCTCTCGCCTTTGCCGATGAGATCCATTACCAAGATGTTCTCCTTCATGGCTATGGGATGGGGAACTCTTATTCCCACCTCTTCAGCGCGACTCAGGTTTCGAAATTCCTTTCTGGTCCAGGCAGCAACAATCGCTCTCTTGGTGCCCTTAACGCTGGAAAATCTTGGATCGCCACGCAGATAGTCCTGCATGGAGTTGAAATTGCTGGTGGAGATGCGATAAATCTTAAGGGCCAGCTCCTTTTCTCCGACGATTGCCCTGAAGATGTTGGCTTCTTTGCCGGTGCAGACGGATCCGCCCAGAGCATCGATTACTCCCTTGCTGGCCAGGCTGTAAAGGTCCATCAGGGTGCGTTTATCGAAGACTGCATCCTGGACGTTCAAGTCGTCTGAGTCCTTTAGCCTGGTGCGAAGAACATCTATCTCTGTATCGAAGTTTTCAGCCTTGGTACGCCTGCTCATAATGTGCCTTTCAAAGATAATCCTCTTAAAAAGATGGTTTTAATAAATTCCTGTTGGGGCATCGTCTTCAAGATGTCCCTTTCAGAAACCCCTTGCGTTGCAGCCAGTCCACCTGGGGGCCGGTGTATCTCCAGACTACATCTGCCTTCTCGTTCTCGATTTCCCAGGGAATAACGATGACCACGTCACCCTCTCTGATCCAGATCCTCTTCTTCATCTTGCCGGGTATGCGGCCCATCCTGGTAACGCCATCGATGCATCTCACTTTTATGCGATTGGATCCAAGTAAGCTTTCCACATGACCGAATATTTCTCTATCCTGTTTGCGGGGGAGACGAACTCTGGTAATTACAGCTCCTTCTTCTTCCCTGCCACGACCTCTATTATACAGCTTATCACCTCAAATAATTAGATATGGACATAAGATTAATGATATCTTCAGGGACACTCTCATTCCGAGCGGCCAAAGCATCTTTCTTGCGCCCTCTGGCTAAAAACTACTCTTAAATAGTTAAAGCTTGTGTCGGCCAAAATTATAATGGGCCCGACGCGATTCGAACGCGTGATCCCCGCCGTGTGAAGGCGATGTCATAACCAGCTAGACCACAGGCCCTCGGAATAGCAAGTAAGCCATCAGCTATTAGTATCTTGCCCTTGGCTGGCAGACATCCGCTCATTTTCTTCAAAACCAGAGTAATTGTTAAATACTAATTCGCGAGGTTAATTATGTAAATGAGTTTCAAATTGAGAAACCCTGCATATACCTTTTACGAACAGCTCTTGAAGTCCCGCATTCTTTCTGGAGTGCCGGTGGAGCATGTGGCAATCATTCAGGATGGCAATCGCAGGTACGCTAGGCAAAAGGGCATCTCCAAGTACCTGGGGCACAGTCTCGGCGCGGATACATCAGAGAAGGTATCCGATTGGTGTCTGGAGGTGGGCGTCAAGCATCTCACTCTCTATGCCTTTTCTACAGAGAACTTCCAGAGAGATGAGATTGAGAAGCGCTATCTATTCGATTTAATTAAAAATAAGTTTATAGATTTGAGGCGATCCAAGAAGACTCATGCTAATCGAGTGCGAATCCGGGCCATAGGTCGGGTGGAGATGCTGCCCGCAGACCTTCAAGAAGAGATCTTCCGGACTGAAGAAGCCACACGTGGCTATGATGGGATGTATCTCAATATTGCCCTGGCCTACGGCGGTCAGCGCGAGCTGATGGATGCAGTGAGATCCCTGGCGCGACAGGTCTCTGAGGGCCGGATCAGAGCAGATGATGTGAATGAGGATCTGATAGCCCAGCACCTCTATCCTCAGGATGGCATCTCTGTCCCAAAAGTGGATCTCATAATCAGGACGGGCGGGGAATGTCGCACATCCAACTTCCTTCCCTGGCAGGCCAACGGCAACGAGTGCGCAGCATACTTTTGTGCTCCCTACTGGCCGGAGTTTCGGAAGGTCGATTTCCTGCGCGCCATTCGAACTGCTCAGACAAGAGCCTCTGGCCAACAAGCTTAATTACTAAAAGCATGCCATGAGGGAT
>CAZFFD010000007.1:0-52885 GCA_964518035.1 uncultured Methanotrichaceae archaeon
GATTATGAATTTGTGCATAAAGAAATAATATTATACTAATTATGCGACACAGCACGTTGGATCTGAATAGAAAGCGTTATCTTCAGACGGAACGGTTTAGGATTGTCGGGGTGCAGGGGCAGAGAATCCCTGCCTTTTCAAAGGCGGGATGAATCGTGCCCCGCCCAGATTACTTTCACTCCGCTGCATAGCTATATATTGCTCCAGATCTATTCTGTATTGCTTGGTTTGCTGCCAGCAGTTGAAAAGACTCAAGCAGCGCGCACAAAACCACAAAAACAATTGGCATGGGATCACATGCCATCGGTTGAAAGGCCGTAGATGCCTACGAATTCATTCGTGGGAGTGGTCACATGTTCTCTGTGTGTCCTTTGTATATGATTGGTGAAGGGAGAAGATTTGGCTTGCAGCATGGGTGGCCCACTGTAGCTCGTTATGCGGTATCTGGTGAGAGGGTGCCGCCGCTTACCTCTGCCCTGCCGTTGGCTGAGAAGGTTCATGATGCTCTGGTCAGCCTCTCAGACGGGGCCGGGGTCTTTACGGGCTGCGACGAGCTAAAAAGGCCTCTCCTGGGACACAGGCACGCGCACATCCTCTGCGAGAGCGACGACCGCCTGGGCGAGATCACAGCGGTCACAGTCTACGCCTGCCGGGGCTTTTCTGCTCTTGAGAGTGAGGCCCTGGAGGGGCTGAGTCGGATCTGGGGCCCGGAGGACGGGCCGCAGGTCGATCTCGCTCTGCAGGGCCTGGGCTGGCCTGAGGACTTTGGCGAGAGTGCGCTGCTGGGAAAATCGAGGACGTGGGTATCCAGGACGCCGTTTTTGGCCACGCGCCACGGCAAGCGCACGCGGGCGGGCGTGGCGAAGCTGGACTGGCGCGGCCTGCAGATCGGCGGAGCGGAGCACGATCTGTTGCGGCTGCTGGATGATGCGGGCTTTCCAGAGCCGGTGCAGGTGGAGCCTGTGGCCGGCACGATTCTAGGCGGGGAGATGGTGGGCTGGGAGAGATTCGTCACGCGGAGGTGCGCCGGAAGGCGGCCTGCGGGCTGCGGGCCGTGCGGGTTTAGGGTGCTTTTCCCGGAAGCTGTGCAGGGTCCGGTGGCTGTGGGGTATGCGAGTCACTTCGGGCTTGGAGGGTTTAGAGCAGAGGATTAGGAAAGTATTGTCACTATTTCCATGACCTCGGTATTGCCGTCCATATTTGCGAGGAAATTGCTTGGTGAAGACGCGATCATCAAAGATTGTTTCCATGTTGTAAACAAGCGGTTTTCAGCCTGAGAACAAAATGTTTATAGCACGTAAACATAATCTCATTCATGCTCACAGAGTTGTTCAAGACCAAAGAGAGGACCTCTATTCTGCGTTACGTGATGTATCACGATTCATTTCGAGCTGTCGATGTTTCCAGAGAGGCGGGTGTGACTAAAGGGCTTGTATCTCGTTATCTGCACGTCTTAGTGCTGCGTGGATTGGTGCAAAAAAGCGGCGGGGTGTATTCTCCTCATGATTGTGCTCTATGTCGAGCTCTCAGACTCCTGCTCAACCTGGAGAGAATCGACCTGTCGGCTCTATCACTTGGATCTGCCAGTGGAATTGGTCTGTATGGGAGTTGGGCGATGGGCACAAATGATCAAAAAAGCGACCTGGATTTTTGGATAAAAGCAGATAGCCTGCCAGATCAGAATGTTCTCGCCAGGCTGCAGAGAGATTTGAGCGTTCAGACTGGATCAGAGGTCAATCTGCTGATGCTGACACCTGAAAAGCTGGATAGGATCAGAAGGGAAGATCCGCCATTTTACAACTCCCTGTTCTTTAATTCAGTAACACTAAAAGGTGAGCCCATTGAAGAATATAGATGACTGCTTTGAGCGGGGCCTATTGCGCAAGGTGGAACCTTCCAGGATCAAGAGTGATCAGTCTTTGCTTCAGGCAGCAGACTGGCTATCAGAGGCAGAGAAGAACCTTGAGGCAGGAGCCCTGCGTTCTGCTGTATCTTCCGCGTATCTGGCTGTCTTTCATTCCGCCCGCGCCGTTCTATTCAGAGATGGTGTGCGAGAGAAGAGCCACTATTGCATCGGCCTGTACCTGCAGAAGTATGAGCAAGAAGGCGCTCTTGAGGAAGAATGGCCTATGCTTTTTGACAGGATCCGGAGCATTAGGCATTCAGACCAGTACTCGTTCATGGCGAAGCCCACTGAGGAGGAGGTCCACGCCGGGATTGATCTGGCGAGGAGGTTCATCGAGAGGATGAAGAGGCTTCTCAGGGAGACAAAAAAACAATGCGTGTGAAGAGGGCAGCAGATCGGAGGGCCGAAGCCCCACCTCCTGCGGCTGCTTGTGAAGGCGGGCCAGCTGGAGCCTGTGCAGGTGGAGCCGTTGGCTGGCACGGTTCTCGGCGGGGAGATGGTGGGCTGGGATAGATTCGTCACCCGGAGGAGCGCAGGCCGGCAGGCTGCGGGCCGTGTGGGTTTCTGGTGCTTTTCCCGGAAGCGGTGCAGGGGCCGTTGGCTGTGGGGTACGCGAGTCACTTCGGGCTGGGGGGATTTGTGGGGGGAAAACCGATAGACTGATATAGGATTGAAGCAATGTAATGAGCATAATCCCATGGCGGAAAGGCCGTGGCCCGATTGAAATGCTTGGTTTCGAACAACAGCCAAAAATTCCTGCTTAGTAAGGGTCAGATCCCATGATTGGTGCAGGGTATTTTTTATTTATACAAGACAAAATTGCTTTTAAAATCAACTTCATTTCTTAAAAAATATTATTATTAATAAACCCTCTAAAAATTATCGCAAACTATTTATTGAATAAGGAAATAAAAACCTTCTGCCGTTTCAAATGGCTGATATTAAGCCATTACGAAATGGGATCTGGAGCAGAGGTCAAGAGATCAGCAATTGCGGTAATTGGACTTCTAATCCAGACGGCAGGTGTGGCACCAGAGAGGATTTGCATATTCTATCACCTGCGCACAAGGATGCGATAAGCAAAACGATACAATCTGAGGTGAGGTTAAATATTATATGTCTTGATAATTAACGTCTAAGCAATAATTCATGGCATGTTGAAGAAATGAGCGTGTTCGAGAGGTGATCGCGACGAGCGAATTAGAATCAAGCATATTATATCTTATATTGGGATCCATCTATATATATATTGGGCTCAGACATATGCCTGGATGATGACATATGTTCACCAAATTAATATAGATTTAAATTATCGCATTAAATTTTTAATAAATTATGTATAATTAAGTTATTAAAGGAGGTTGGTTCGTGATTGAACTTGAAGCAAAATTCCGCGTTATTACGCCTCTATTTATGTCCGGAGCAGATAAAAATAGAGCTGAGCTTCGTGTCCCGAGTATTAAAGGCGCCATTCGATTTTGGTTCCGTGCTATGGCCTTAGGTAGATTGGGTTCTGTAGGCAAAGTTCGAGAAGAAGAAGCCCGGATTTTCGGGAGTGCAGGAAATGATATTGGCCAGGCAAGAATGCACTTGAGAATAAAGTTGCATGACGATATTGATCAATATAAGGATCAAATTCTTAAATATTCTGACGGCAAGCCGGTTGGTCCAGGCGCTCGCTATCTGGGCTATGGCGTTGTAGAAGCGGTCCCTTCCAAGAAAAGGAATACCAGAGAAGGCCAAATTCTCACATCCTGTTTAAAGTATCCTTTTGATGGAGTATTGAGCATTCTCATTAAAAAAGATACTGCTAATGAAGATATTCAGAGCATAGCTAACGCGATAATTGCCATGAGTTTCTTTGGTGGATTGGGATCAAAATCTAGAAAAGGTTATGGTTCCTTCAACCTGCTGGAGCTAAAACTCGGAGAAAATGTGCTCTTTAGAGAACCTAAAGACGCTGAAGAGCTTAAGCATAAAATAATTTTGTTCTTTAACGATTGTAGATTAAATGCCTGTTCCTATCTTCCTCCTTACACTGCATTTAGCAAAATGACTTGTGTAGATATCATTGAAAAGGGAACAGATCCTTTGCGCTTGCTTAATTCTGTAGGAGAAGCAATGCAGATGTATCGAAGCTGGGGTAGAAGTGGCTTAGTAAATGGAAAACCATCTGAGAGAAATTTCAAGGATGATCATGATCTTTCCATTATGGCTGTTAGGACAAAAGTAAGCGTTCACCCACGTCGAGCAGTATTTGGCCTTCCGCATAATTATTATTTATCGAGTCTTCAAGAGAAAGTCGATGTAAAGCCGGAAAGATTGGAGCGACGTGCAAGTCCACTATTCATGCATATTCAGGAATTGGGAAATAGTCAATTTGTAGCTGTAGCTGCTATAATTCCTGCGGAGTTCCTTCCTGCAGGAGAGAGAATTAGAGTAGGTAATTCAGTTGTTCTGCAAAATGTGGATTTCAAAGTTCTTGATGATTTCATAGATGGCAAAACAGGATCGCTTAGTCCTAGATTCCCGAATGCGGTGAGTGTGATTTAGTTCGAGGGTGCAATTGAGCGAGATGATTTAATGAGTGATAGAATCTTTTTCAGTTTAGGCCCTGTTCAGGGATTTGTGGCCCAGGCCCGGCGTACTCGTGACTTATGGAGCGGGTCTTTTCTGCTCTCGTATTTGGCAGGATGTGCCATGAATGAAGTACTTAATAATAATGGACAAATTCTAATTCCTGATGTCAGTGATGATGCGCTATTAGCCTGGATCAATGGTTCAAGAGAAGGAGACGCTCCTATGATAGGATCTCTCCCCAACCGATTTGAGGCATTCGCTCCTGATCCGAAGACGGTAGCTAGATCTGCAGCAGCAGCAATTGAACACAAATGGAAGAAAATTGTTGATGAAGTGTGGTGCAGGTTTCTGGAGGATGCGGCTAAACGCGGCAGAGATACTGAGTCCATCTGGAGGAGGCAAGTTGAGAATTTCTGGGAAATATCTTGGGTTGTAGGCTCTGATATTTCTGCTATGAATTCTCGAAAGAATTGGAGAACAAACATGCTCTCCAACGAGTTTGGAGATCACTGCACAATGATGGGCGACTGGCAAGAGCTTTCTGGGTATATCAGGGCTAAGGAAAGAATTAAGCAAAATGAATTTTGGAAAGGCCTACAACGAAAGATCGGGAAGCTGAATATCAAGGAAGGGGAGCGTCTATGTGCCTTAGCATTTATAAAACGTCTCTTTCCAAAGGTGTCAGAGGATGCCATAGGATGGGAGGTAAATGCCGATAAATGGCCATCTACTCCTTACATTGCAGCCGTCCCCTGGTTGAAAAAGGCAATTGATACCGCTCATGAGGACGCAGAAATATATGCAAATGAGGTGCTTGACTCAGCGCCAGATGCAACAAGAGACGGGATTAGTAGCCGTATAGGATCTTTCAGCAAGATGCCATTTGATCCTTTCCTTAACGTTGATGGCAATTTTTTCTTTGAGAAATCGCTAATCGATTGCGCGAGAACACCTTTGAAAAGAACACCAATAGCTCTCAATGATTGCGAAAATGAACCCAAGGATGTAAAAGATAAGAGAGATGAAATTAGACGATTGCTCAAGAAATTAGAAGACAAAGTTGGCGGCAGTCCAGTCCCATTCTATGCTATGCTTCTGATGGATGGTGATAATATGGGTAAGTTGATCAGTAAGCATAGTGAAGAGCAGAATAATATCAGCAAAGCTCTTTCCATATTCACAAAAGAAGTCAAGGCAATAGTAGGAGTGCATGATGGAGTAACGATCTATGCAGGGGGAGACGATGTTCTTGCCATGCTGCCTATGTCCAACGCATTTGACTGTGCTTATTCGCTATCAAAGAGATACGAGCGATCATTCCAAGAAGCGATTCCAGAGGCAAAAGCAACAATCTCTGCGGGTCTAGTTTTTTCTCATTATCATATTCCGTTGCGCTCCGTAATGACCGAAGCTCATTATATCTTAGACGATATTGCTAAAGACCAGAATGGAAGAAATAGCATAGCAGTTAGCGTATTGAAGACCAGTGGGAAATACTGTCAGTGGACAGTGACCTGGGATCGTTTGTCTGACAAGAACGGCATTCTTCGCATCGATGATCTAGTATCTAAAGTTCAAGAAGGCCCGCATAAGCAGTTTTCCAAGTCATTTTTCTATGGAATGCGGGATGATCTGGCCATAATCTCTGGAGACACTCTTTCAAAACCTGGAAGCTATGCAAAGCTGGTAGACGGCCTTGATCCCGCCCGGTTTCTTACTGCAGAGTACATGAAGTCAAGGGAGCAAAGGGTAACCAGAGAAGTGGCAGAGATGCGTGTAAATTCACTTCTTGAACTCAGCTATAAAGCACGTAACCTTGCAACGATTGATCCGATGTTTATCAGTCCTGATGCGGCCATGCTGATAAAATTCCTTTCCCAAAACTCCGATGGAGGGAGCGAATGACTTTTAGAACATACGCATTGACACCTGTTGATACTTGGTTCTTCAGGGACGGCAGACCATATAATCAGGGCGAATCCAATCTTGCAGACATTAAAAGCTTATTCCCGCCTTTTGCATTGACCGTAGTTGGAGCCATAAGGGCTTCGTTTGCGAGAGGTCTAGGCTGGAGTGGAAAAGGTGATTGGCCAAAAAGGATCAAGACGAAGCTAGGTGATGGCCAAAACCTGGCGCCATTGAGATTCAAAGGACCATATCTGATAAAGAAGCAAGGAGACAAATCGGAAGGCCTTTTTCCTGCTCCGCTTCACATGTTTGGAAAGCCTTCTGAGACTAAAGAAGGACAATGGGAACAGATTACCCTTTTGCAGCCAGGCAATGAAATCGACTGCGATATTGGTGACAAGGTACGTTTGCCTGCATCAAAAGATGCAATCGGACTGAAGTCGCTTTTCGGATGCTACCTTACTTGCAATGACCTGAATACAGTCTTGGCAGGAGGAGATCTAAGCAAGGTCAAGCCAATCAATGGAAAGGATCTGTATGATTATGAGTCCGTCGTTGGGATTGAGAGAAATGCTGAAACAAGGACTGTCGTTGAAGGAGCGTTGTATTCGATTTCCCGGATAAGATTGAAATCTGGTGTTTGTCTTGCCATTGAAGTTGATGGAATCGAAGATGGATTGAATCTTCAATCATCATTGCCCTTTGGTGGTGAAGGGAAGATGGCTTATGTAGATCGCCTAGCCGAATCCATAAAGGTTCCACAGCCACCTAAGATGGCTCCTTCGGATAATAAGATCCAGTTCACAGTGACTCATCTTACGCCGGCATATTTTGGAGGCTCTTGGCCTGGACCTGGTGGCCAACTTCCGGACATTCCTGACGTAAGAGTAGTATCGGCCTGTATTGAGCGGCCCGTTAAGATAGGTGGCTGGGATACAATTAATAAAGAACCATTGCCGCTCAAGCCATTCTTGCCCGGAGGCTCAATCTGGTTCTGTGAGGTAGAAAGTGACAGTGCAAAGACGATCAATAGCCTAAATGGCCGGCATATCGGCAAATATTGTGAGTATGGTTTTGGAGAAGTAGCGATAGGGCTATGGAATGATAATATAGAGGGGATTCAATGAAGAGTATTATTATGGGTATGTTAGCTGAGACGCCAATTCATCCTGGTTCAGGTCGATCAAAGGGATTTGTAGATCTTCCAGTGGCGCGCGAATCAATCACAGATTATCCAGTGATTGTCGGATCAAGTCTTAAAGGAGCTTTAAAGGATAGAGCTAGGGAAAGATGGCCTGCTAAAAAAGCCGAAGGTAAAGAAGAGATGGTTCCAAGTACAGAAGTCTCTGAAGCTTTCGGAAAACAAGATGATGCTGGAAATTTGGTTGTATCAGATGCACGATTGTTGTTGCTTCCAGTTCGAAGCCTTACAGGACAATACAAGTGGGCAACTTGTCCATATTTGCTTGAAAGGTTGGAACGTGACATAAAAAGATCTGGAAGTGATGTGAATCTCAAGATCCCTAAGATCGGTAGGAAGCCAAAGAATGGAGAGGTCCTTGGGACTGGGACTGGTAGAATATTCTTGGAGGAACGCGAGTTTCAGATAGCTGAAAAGGTAGACAACAATATCATTGAATCTATAGTTCAGTTTATTCCAAACAAAGCTTCTGCAGATAGATTGGTCGAACAGCTGATCGTGTTGCATGATGATGATTTCAAGTGGTTTGCCAGCTATGGACTTCCCATAAGCGCTCGCAATGTTCTCGATGAAGATACAAAGACCAGCCTAAATCTCTGGTATGAAGAGACCTTGCCACAGGATTGTCTATTTTATTCGCTATTTTTAGAGAGAGGAAGCGGAGCTATTGACCTGGTTAAGAAATTGGCCAGTGAATGCCCGTATTTGCAGGTAGGAGGAAACGAGACCGTGGGACAAGGATGGTTTGCATTGGTTCTGGTGGGGGAGTGAATATGGAAGGGCAAACTCTCGGCCAACAGCGGGCAGCTCATGCCTTGGAAGCAATAAAGAAATTGGAAAAAGAGAAAAATTATGGAAATTTTGGCAGCTATGTTCAGCGTCTGCCGGCTACAATTGTAATGAACGGGCTAGGACAAGCGATGGCTGGTGAACTGGCTGCAGCAAGAAATGGAACAAATGATGATGAGCGTGCCCATAAAATCCTTTTTAAATTGGTTGAAAGCTGGCTTCAGAAGAGCAATGCGTATCCGAAAATTGACCTGATGACCGCAATCGTTCGGGGTGGTCAGGAAGATTATGTGCGAGCGCAGGCAGAGGCTCTTGCCTATTTAGACTGGCTAAAAAAGTTCAGCCAAGCGTATTTAAATGGTGATAATAATGGTTCGACCATTGTACGGGACGGAAACTGAGCTTATTGATAGGCCAGTGGAGTGCAACGTAGGCCTGTGGTATGACAAGTTCTGTGATCAGTGGCAGGTTGAATGGGGCGGTCTAGGAGAAACTGGCAAGAAGAACTGGATCCAAGGAGTGACAAAAGGGCCAGTAGGTGATTCTAGATCTATCAATGAGACAAAAGATCGTCGTCTGAAGCTGATTGAAAAATGTGGAGGTATGGCACTATATTTCAAGACCGAGGGGCCATTTGTTACAGGTTTGGGAAGAAACCATCCGGCTGAAAACGGATTTGCATGGCATCAGTCTCTAGGAACTCCTTATCTGCCAGGATCTTCAGTTAAGGGTATAGTGAGATCCTGGGCAAAAGCCTGGGAAGATGAGGATGATGAGGTTGTCAACCGGGTATTTGGACCTAGAGGTTCAGATCTCCCTTCGGTTGGATCGGTTGTCTTTCTGGATGCTATTCCAGCAGATCCTATTCAGCTCAAGCCGGATGTCATGACTCCGCACTATGGCCCATATTACCAGGGCAAAGAACCGCCAGCCGACTGGCATAATCCTATTCCTGTTCCATTCTTAGTGGTAGATTCGAAACAGAATTTTCTCTTCGGCATCCTGCCGAGGCGATTCACTGAGACGCAAGATATAAAAGACTGCCAGATGGCGGCAGCGTGGCTGAAAAAGGCTCTAGAATATATCGGAGGAGGTGCTAAGACTGCAACTGGATATGGGCGGTTTGAGCAGATAATTCCAAGAACTCCTGGCATGGACTGGCTGGATAAAGAAATTAACAGGTTGGCAAAAGTGCACAATAAATCTTCGCCTAAGGTTCTAGCTGAAATGCCTATGAAGATTGCTGAGAGTTGGAATAAGATAGACGAGCTAGAAATTAAAGGATTGGTCCTGAAAGAGATCAAAGATAGATATGGCGAACTATGGGACCATCCAACTGGTGGATTGAAGAAGGCTAAAAAGATCTATGAATTAATGATCCATGACGGTGCATGAGGAATCTGATGAAAATACTCGTCTGCCTAGTGAGCATGCAACATGTGCCGAATTTGCGTTCAATTCAGTCTGTAAGACCTGACCGGCTTGTTCTAGCTGTTACTTCTGGCATGGCTGGAAAGGATATGCAGCTCCTCAAAGCACTAAAGGCTGGTGGATTGGATTACGCAGAGAAAATTGATATCCTCGCACTTGCTGATGGGGAGGAACAGTCTGCAGATCCAATCCATAAAAAGCTTTGTGACTTGTTTAAAAAATATCCGAACGATGAATGGGTCGTAAACCTCACTGGTGGGACTAAACCTATGAGCATTGGCGCTTATGAATTTTCAAAAGACCTGAAACTGAAAACGCTCTACATCGCAGAAGGAAACCAGCACCTGGCTGTAGATATCCTGGGTGGGCCTTGCATACCGCTGCCGTATGACGTAACCACTGCAGAATTCCTTGCAGGCTACGGATTCGATATTCTAAACGGTGGTGCTCTAGTGCGCACAGAAGAACAAGCATCATCATGGAAGAAACTAGCCGCCCATCTGGCAATGTGTAACGAAGATGCAGGATTGAGAGAATTGCTCGACAAGCTTCAGCATTTGAAGGTGGCACAGATCGAGCGTGATGAACGTGAGTGGAAAAAGAACGGTCTCTATTTATCTGAAGAGGATAATGCTTTTCTCGAAGACCATAATTTGAGAAATCTAATAGCGTCTCAATTTGGGCTGAGTACAGTTGGGAATATCTTAACAGGGAAGCTGGAGAGACCCGCAACCGAGTTCCTTACAGGTAAATGGCTGGAGGTTTTTATCTGGAGCCTTCTGTTGCCCTTTGTGCGAAAAGGCATCTGGGACCTTCATCTAGGTGTGCTGGCAGGTAAAAGCGGACCTGGGGAGAATAACGATCTTGACGTTTCCTTCATGAGAAACCAATCTCTCTGTATCGTCGAGTGTAAGACTGGTGGACAGGAGCACGATCCTGATGCAAATGATGTTCTCTATAAAATCGAGGCTATCAAATCTGGTCCGAAGGCGTTACGTGTGGATACGTATCTCGCAACATCATCTGATAATGTGCTAGATCCTAAGAAGGGCGGGATAAGAGAGAAACTTCTGAGAAGGTCCAAGATTTATGGATGCAAGATCATTCCTGGATGGAGGATAAAAGAGATCGCAGGTCTCTATCTATCAAAAGATTCTCGCCTCAATGATGAGATCGCCAAAGAATTTGGAATAAAATCAGAGGTGCCCAAATGACCGCTCCCGTCATCTACTCCATCGCCGTCTCCTCGCCCACCACCCCCACCGAGCCGCTGCCACCGTTGCCCGTCATCCCCCGCGGCTCGCTTGTGATCGTGGAGGGCCGCGCTCCGATCTGGCGCTACGGAATGGCGTTGCATCTGCTGCACGGCTCGCCCGCCGCAGCAGTGGCATTCTACGACCCGCGGCTGGGGGCAGTCGTGGTGGCAACCCACAGCCGGGAATGGCAGGTGGGCCAGGTGGTGGATGTGACGATGCCAGCGGAGGGATCGGAGGGTCGACGGTGAATTGCGGCCAGATCCGGGCGGCTCTGGCCCGATCGGCGAATATTTATGGATTTATAAAACCACGAGACAAAGATGTCGAGACCTCAAGACAGGACAGGCAAATAAAAGGTTCCTCGCTATTTCCTATGGGTGAACGCAATGATTCATGAGGCCTTTGTGACTTTGTGCCTTTGTGGTGATCGGTGTGCGACGGGTTACCACAAAGACACAAAGGCACAAAGGAAATTTGTGTCTGATATCTCCATGCAGTCCAACCCACACAATTCAGCGAAGAGCCAAATAAAAGATAGCTCGATAGCTGCATAGGATCTTTGAGATATGACCTCTTACGTCATCTACTCCCTCGCCGTCTCCTCGCCCATCACCCCCACCGAGCCGCTGCCACCGTTGCCCGTCATCCCCCGCGGCTCGCTTGTGATCGTCGAGGGCCGCGCTCCCATCTGGCGCTACGGCATGGCTTTGCATCTGCTGCACGGCTCGCCGGCAGCGGCAGTGGCATTCTACGACCCCCGGTTGGGAGCGGTCGTTGTGGCAAGCCACAGTCCGGAGTGGCAGGTGGGCCAGGTGGTGGATGTGATGATGCCTGCAGAGGGGTAGGGGGCCAAATGTTCGATGGTCGCAATTCCGCCAGACCGGGCCCGACTGGAGAATATTAAGCCGCTTATAAAAACCCCGAGAGTGACATGGCCTTCAACAATCTTCTTGCCTCCCTCGGAGCTATTGCTCATGATTCTCTTCATCAAAAGTGACCGCATTGGCTTTCTTCATTGGTCCGCCAACTTTTTCTCCCTGAAAAGCTTATGGTGGATTGTGGCCAAACTTCCGTGGGGGCAACCCATACCGCCCATGGGCGGCCTGACCATTTCGGCGTCCTCAAAGGAGCCGATCGCAGTTGCATAAGCTCTTTCCAGTATCGAGACGGGATCTCATGGAGATGAAGCAAATGCTCATTGATATCTCCGGAAAGATTGATGATGTGCTCGACGAGTGCATGACTGTAGCACTCATGAAAATGTCTGAGGAGTCCATCCTGGAGCTATATATGAATGAGCCGGACCTCTACAGTGTTGCAGATCTTAAGGCAAGATACAAATGAAAGGGCTCATCGCCATTTACTATTGCTAACCTGAGGCTACTATAGCTTTTAAGTTCTTTGTTAGGTGCTCTGTGCGTACTCTGTGAACTTTGTGGCGGACGCGCCGTTAGCCACTGGTTCCAACACAGTTACGGACTGCCACCACCACAGTCACAGAGCGCATAGAGTGCTCAGAGTGATTACCCACTCAAAACAGCGAAGAGCCTAACTTTTCTTTGTGCCTTCGTGTCTTTGTGGTGATCCGTTCCACTCCTGCAACCACGAAACGCCACTATTCTTGCTCCAGCAGGCTTCAAAAACGTGCCAGAAGTGCCCTCCGGAGCCGTGGCTATGCCCGTTGCCCCGGCCCCCTTGCCGGCATGGCAGTTGCTGCAGATGGCCATGCGCCGCAGACGGCAGCGGGGCGCTTTTGACTGCGCCCCACACCATCCGCCGGACTCCTCCGCTGCCTCAACCTTGATCGTACTCCGGCAGGCAGAACCGGCACCCGTTGTACCCGCGCCGGAGCGCCAGCTGAAGATCGTCGAATGGGACCTTGTGCCGTCCGCTGATCTTCTTAGCCCAGGAACAGTTGGGCAGATGCAGCTCCCGGCTGTCCGGATTGCTGTTGCCGATGTAAGCCGGAGTGCCAACCGTCCTGGCCACAAGGCTCACCCTGCCGGTCGTCCGTCCGTTCACACGCTGCTCAATCGAGACAGGATAAACCTCGCCCGGCCTAGCTCCCGCAGGCAGCTTCACCTCGATCTGAACCAGCGTATTCTCTTTAGACTTGAGCTTGATCCCGGTAAGCTCGGCAGAGGCACCTGTCAGCATGGCAACCTGGCTCACCATGCCGCCCTCTGACTCCCAGACCTTGTTCAGACCGACGGACACAGATCCATCAAGATAGCGTGTCGGAATCTTGAGCCTGACCTCTCCACCCTGCGGAGCAGATGAGCAATCGATGTACAGTGCTCCAATGGACGGACCCGGAATGCCCGCAACATAAAACTCAGCGCTGGTGGTGCTGTTGGGCAGCAGGTCCTTGATTATCTCGTTCTTCCATGCCAGGTTGTCTTCCCAACGCACCTTGTCAACGTCCTCCTGAAGCAGGGGATCTTCCGGATGATCGACTGTAGCGAACAGACAGAAATGTCCCGGATCAACCGTATTCACTGAAGGAGACGGTGGCGTCCATTCAAAAGCGGCGGTGACTGCTTCTCCATCTCCGCCAGCTCCATGAGCAGGAACAGTGATTGTTCGAATATTGCCAACCACTCCATCCACTTTGATTCCATCAGTCTTCCAGTGGGGTTTTGTGAGGTTTGTTCCGGGATTCGCCCAGTACAGCTTCACCTCAGCATTTGCGGCAGCCTTCGATCCGCGATTATGAACCCGCACGAAGACATAGTTCGTCTGCCCATACTCCGGATTGAGGGCCGGGGGGAGCGCGGGATCATTGGTCAGGCTGACCCAGATGTCCGGCGACAGATAGAGGCATCCGGTAGATGGCGGTATGCCGTCATCTGCGGGATTGTCCTTGATGTATACATCGACGAAATCCAGGCCTGCAGTTACTACTACAGCGAAATCCTGCTTCTGATTGACTCCGGGCATGGCAGTCGTCGGGACGTTGATTCCTGTTACCCGGACCGTATGAATTCCCGTCTGCGGAACGTTTAGGACCACCTGCTGAACGTTATTGTTTGCAGTGGCTGCCTGGGTCGTTGTTCCGTCAGGAGATATGACTGAGAGGCGCAGCTGGTTGACAAGTCCTCCTGCCGCCGGAGTGCTCTGGTAGTCAGTCCAGACAAGAGTAGCTCGGAACGGTACAGATGAATTGACAACCTGGAATGTGTAGTCCCTGGATTCGACACCAACTGCATCAGCTGCTAAATCCCGGAACTCCATCTTTGAGGGATATGCTGGGAATAGAGCCTGATCCAGGTTGATGCGGCCCCAGCCTTCATCGTTGTTCGGGACCGGCCCGACCTCTGGTGTTGCATACTGACCCACCATCGGAACAGAACCGTGGATCAGCATGGCTTTGATCAGAGCAGCCGATGGGCTGACGAGACAGGCGCTCTGAAGGTACTGGCGGATGAGAGCAACAGTTCCGGCGGTGATCGGAGTCGCCATGCTCGTCCCACCCATGAACATGTAAAAGTCCCGGCGGGCGTCTCCTGCTGGCAACAGCCCCCATCCGTGCTCGCTCGCAACGCTGGAGCGCACTGAGAGAATGTTTGTCCCGGGAGCCACCACATCAGGCTTGATCCTGCCGTCGTCCGTTGGACCCCGGCTGCTGAATGCGGCCATCCCATCCGGATTGTCGGACACGTGATCGGATCTTAACGGATCCACTGGAAAATCCGCGAGCCATGAGCCTGTTCCGTAAGCAATATCATATCCGGGCGCAGGAACCGACCCGGTCGGGCGGTCGTTCTCAGATGCCCCAACTGTGATGCAGTTCTTGGCTGTTGCCTGAACAAGCAATGAATCTGCATCTATCACGCCATTGCTGTTGCCGTCCCTTCCGTCGTTGCCAGCTGCAAAGAGAATAACCGCGTCCTTGTGCATCCAGGCAAACTCGTCAATGTTCTGGCTTTCAGCTGTGTACTGGCCATAGATGAAGTTTCCAGAATCATCCTGAGCACCTCCCCAGCTATTCGAAAAGATCCTCGCACCATCATTGTAGGACTGCTGAAAGAGCGTCTTGAGGTCGTCCGGAATGCCCAACAGATAATAGCCGTCTGGAAGATCCGACTGGTAGGCTGGCTTGACGTTTGCATATTGCTCTACTGCCTGGAAGACTAATCGAGCATTGTATGCCATGCCCCGTATGCCGCCGCTTGACCGCGCACCGTTGCCCAGCACCGATCCTGCCACATGAGTGCCATGGCCGCTCTCCAGGTCTGCAGCGCCGTCATCCCAGCTGGCGTTGTCGAGATATGGATGAATCCATGCTGGTATCGCCCAGCTGTGAATTGCAGCAATTCTGCCTTCGAAATCATCGTGAATGGTAGCATCGTTGACTCCAGTGTCCAGACCCGTGTCCGCAACGGCAATGATCTGGCCCTCGCCATCAAGCCCGTGATGGCTCCAAACCGGCTGCACACCGATGATGCCGGCAGAGACATCGTTGGCAAGTTTAGGCACAACATATGGCTCAATCCACTGCACGCTTGGAAGCACTGCAAGAGCAGCAATATGGCTGGGATCCAGGGATATGCGCAGCATCCCCTGCTCTGTTGAAATGACTGTCCCGCCCAGGCTCTCCACCTTCTTTTGGACTGCAGCCACGTCGTCTGCCCGGTGTAGAAGAACGCGCAGGTTTCCGAGCAACGTGGGCTTGAACGCCTCCGACAAAATCACGGCCTTTCGAAGAGCGACCGGAGTGATCTTACCGCGAACGCCCATCAACAGAGGGCTGATCTTGTAGGTTGGCTGGTAGGGACCCACCCAATTCACGAAATCGAGCTGAGATACCTGATCTTTTATCGTCGGAGTCATCCGTACCAAAAAAGCGTTCTCTGGGACATAATCGCCAATGCTTCCACCCATCTTCTGGACCGCTTCAATCCATTCCTCTTTTGCCGGTCCCACAAACTGAACGATCCAATACAGCTCTGCGGTTGAAACAATATCGGCGGCGGAGAGACTCAATTTCTTGGGCCCGACAGGGACTTCGACAGATGGATCGAACTCGATCGACCGCAGCCTGATCTTTCCGATGTCTGCAACAGTCTCCAGTTGAAATCCTCTGCTCGTGAGCAGCTTGGCTTGCTCTTCGTTTACCTCGGCAAGAATGCTGCCTGGGTAGGTCGCAAGTATCCGGGATACGCCGGCTTCAGCCTGGCTTCGTCTATCTCGCTCTCCTTGGTCAATGAAAATCATGACTTGTTTATTCATTTATTATCCACCTTTTGATGTTGAATTACCTGATACAGTCTCGATGAGTCCTCATAGGTAACCATAGGGGTGCATTAGATAAAAAAACAAACACAGGCAGTTCTTTCGAACCCTATGGTTGAGGAATTCGTTGGTCCATCAATATTCTAAAATACTAATGCTTATGAAACTATATAATTATTTCGTTAAGTGCTGCTCTTTCATTTGAGCCATTGCACTCGCAAGCATCACAGGCCCGTCAAATCCCCCTCTGGCCCGGCTGGAGTCGACGAAGACCTTGTCCATCAGCACAGGTGCGCCGTAGGACTGGGCCTTGCATAATAATAATAGCGTCCTGAATATGAGGTTGCCGGAAACCCCCTCCGGAGCTATGACTATGTCGTCGCCCCGGCAGCTTTCAATTAAAATCCCTTTGTGCCTCGCCTCCAGCCCAGCATCCTGCGCCCGGACGACAATCAGCTCGCCTTCTGCCAGACTCCTGTCCACCCGCTCGCACCGTCCACGGTCTTCCATCCGGCCTCCAGAGAGCACTGCCGCCTTTGCTGCTATGCCCATCCCCTGCAGAAATCCTGCTGCACCCCGCAGGAGTTCCAGCCTGTCAACAACGCTCTCGCCCTCGTCAATTCCCACGGGCCCCAGCAAAAATGCCCAGCCGGACAGCTCCAGCAGAGCCAGCCGCCGCACCCGGACTCCAAACTGCTCTGACACTGCTCGCATGGTCCTTCCAGCTGGCAGATTTCCCCTCACAGCTCCATCAATCTCGCCTTTGGCTAAGAGGCTTGCCAGCTCCTTCCAGGGCTCCTTGCTGGCGGTGTAGTCAAAAGGGCACTCGCGTCCTGGCTCGCCGACAAGCAGCAGCTCGGCGTATTCTGTTGCAGACTGCAATGATGCTATCAGCTCAGCGTCCGCGTTCCATATGCCTATGCCGATGCGGGCATGCCTGGATCTGGCCCGCTCCTTCAAAGAGCTAATGAATTTCGAATCCATGTCTGCCCAATATTTTGCTAAATTAGTGCTTGTTGCTATCATTCACCAAAAACATCGAGGAGCCTGCGTTTCAGTGAATGCCGGTCACGCACTCCTTCTCGAAATCAAAGAGCACCATCTCTTTGGCTTTTCCTTTCTCCTCACTTCCACTGCGAATGATGAGCTTCTTCTCAGCCGTCACCCGGCCAATCACTCTGGCGGTCAGCCCGCGTCTTTCGAATACCTCCAGCACAAAAGCGGAGTTCTCCGGTTTTGTGGTAACCACAAATCCCATTCCTGGGTACATCTTCAGCCAGGCTCCCAGGTCCAGGCCGGCGGGAACGGCTATGGCGTCAACATCCACTACTGCCCCAACATTGCTCGTCTCAAGAAGCATTCCCAAAGTGCCGAGGAGCCCAGGATTGCTGATGTCTTTTCCGGCCTTGACCAGACCCCTCTCACCAAGCTCTTGCATACTTCCCAATTGGGTGAGAAGCGTCTCGCTGTCCTTGAAGCTCGTGGTGTCGAAGTTGATGGCGAACCTGGGATGGGGCCTGCCGTCCATGTCGGCTGCCGCTACCACCACGTCGCCGGGCTTTGCTGTGCTGCTCAGAATAACGCCGCTCTTCTTTGCCTTTCCCAAAATCGCCACATCAAGAGCACTGTAGGGCGTGTCGGGATGCAGGTGCCCGCCGATGATTGGCACATGAAATTTCTCGATTCCCTTCTTCATGCCCGATAGCACTCTCTTCGATATCTCGTCATCTCCAACAGAGAGCACATCCACCATAGCCACCGGCCAGCCGCCCATGGCCGCGATATCGTGCACATTGACCAGAACTGAGCAGTAGCCGGACCACTCAGGGTCAACCTCCATGAGCTTGGACCAGATGCCGTCCGCAGCGAGAAGCATAACCTCTTCTCCGTCGTCAATCACCGCAGCATCCTCTCCAAAGGAGGCGATGATGCGCTCTGACTCAATGGGAAAATACTGCATAATGCTGCCTATCTGCTTCTTGCGAGTGATGCCCACAAATCCTCGCAGCTCGGATGCCAGTGACTCCAGATTCATCCATCATGGTTTGTGGCTCTCATCAAAAAAAGATGACGCTTTGAGGGGGCACGGGCGCAAAGTTCATAAGCTCCAGTTCCAATTGAAAAGTCCCGCGTTTCGGAGGAGTTGTTCCTTCAGGAGAGAGACTCCAGTGGAAAAATGTCGCAAAGAATTTTCTAGAGTTCCTACAGATACCAAAAAACTTAAACTGCGTAAATAATAATATTAAATGTATTGACATCTATTCAGCCTAAACGATATTTGTCGCCAAATCTCCTCATTCGAAGCAGAGGGGTTAATTGGTAATATCTTTTCTAAAGTTTCGGGAAATGATTATCCTGCAACCCATTTTCTATAAAGAGCACTCGTTCATAAATTGGTCCATTGAAGTAATAAATAGAGCAAATGCTTTCCAACATGACACTCTATTGAGACTTGGTGCAGTCTGTGCCATTTCAAATTCCAGGAAAAATCCCGGCAGAACCTTTATGAGATCCCAGCTCATATCATATCCGGGGGACTCATAAATTGCTTATTCGAGATTGCAGTCAGAGCAGGAGCCTTCTGGCAAGGCTTGACAATGGCGCTGAGATCATAGGCCAGATAACCGATATCGTCAGAGAGAGAAAAATTGAAGCCGCCAGCTTTTATGTCATCGGTGCCCTCACCAGGGCGGACCTCGGCTACTATGATCAAGCCGGCCACGAGTACCACATCGTCCCGGTAGATGTGCCTGTGGAGCTTGCCTCCTGCTCCGGCAACGTCTCGCTTCTGGATGGCCAGCCATTTTTGCATGCCCATGCGGTCCTCGCCGACGGCCAAAGCCATACCTGGGCCGGGCACCTCGTCCGGGGAAGCATCTTTGCCGCTGAACTCTATCTGCAGGAGCTGCCGGGCCCGCGGCTGAACCGAACGCATGACCCCGTCACCGATCTCAATCTCTGGAGTGAATTGTGAATACCTCTGATTACTTCGATTTTTTGCAGAATGGCCTGAAAAATGCTATGGATATCGCCCAGGCGGCCCGAGCCCAGGGATTGGACCCCAGCCGTGAGGTAGAGATACCCCTGGCCGTGGACCTGGCAGAACGCGTCGAGAAGCTGATAGGCATACCAGGAATTGCCGTCAGAATCCGGGAGATGGAAGAGCAGGGCATGAGCCGGGAGGAGTCGGCCCTTGCGATAGGCATTGATTTTGCTGAAGGTCGTCTGGGAAAAGGCGCCTCCAAAATCGAGTCGGTGGAAAACGCCATCCGTACGTCCGTTGCCCTCCTGACTGAAGGAGTGGTGGCTGCTCCCATCGAGGGAATCGCCAGAGTGGACCTTGGCAAGAACGATGACGGAACCGATTACCTCAAGGTCTACTACGCAGGGCCCATCCGTTCGGCAGGCGGCACAGCCCAGGCCCTATCCGTTCTCGTGGCCGATTATGTGAGACGGGCTGTAGGAATCGCCCCCTGGAAGCCGAGGCCTGAGGAGGTGGAGCGCTATGTCGAGGAGATCGGAGTCTACAAGCGCGTGGCAGGGCTGCAGTACTCACCCTCGGACGATGAGATCAGGACCATTGTGCGAAACTGTCCCATTTGCATAGAGGGCGAACCCACTGAAGAGGAAGAGGTATCCGGGTACCGTGACCTTCCCAGAATCGAGACCAACCGGGTTCGAGGCGGCATAGCTCTGGTTTCGGCTGAGGGCATCGCCCTGAAGAGACCTAAACTCAAGAAACATGTCACAAAACTGGGCATCACAGGCTGGGAGTGGCTCGACTCTCTGGCCAGCGGCAAGAAGGATGGCGGAGACTCGACTCCCAAGTTCCTCCGCGATCTCATCGCAGGCCGGCCCGTATTCTCTCATCCATCAAGGCCTGGAGGCTTTCGGTTGCGTTACGGTCGGGCCAGGAATACCGGCCTGGCAGCCGCAGGCATCAATCCTGCCAGCATGTTGCTTCTCGGCGAGTTCATGGCTGCCGGAACCCAGATCAAGGTAGAACAGCCGGGGAAGGCGGCGGCAGTGGCTCCAGTCAGCTCAATCGAAGGGCCAACTGTGAGGCTTCTCAACGGCGATGTGGTGCGCTTCGACTCAGATCAGGATATTTTGGAATGGATGCCCATAAGCTGCAAGGACCCCAGGACCATCCAGGCAGCTCTCAAGGCCCATGTCTCCAAGATTCTGGACCTCGGCGAGATCCTCATCAGCTACGGTGAGTTCCTGGAGAACAACCGGCCTCTGGCTCAGGCGTCCTATGCCTTTGAGTGGTGGTCTGAGGAGATGCTGAAGGCCGGTGGCGATCCTGTCGGAAAGGAGAAGATCGGAGGGGAAAAAGCCATTGCCCTGTCCAGGAAGTACGGCGTGCCTTTGCATCCAGCTCACACCTATCTCTGGCACGATCTTCCTATGGCTGATTATGAGCGCCTGGCGGCACAAGTCTTAGCCGAGGGCCGTCTTGAATCTGAAAAGCTTCTCTTGCCATTGCCAGCCAAGGATGCCCTGGAGACCATCCTGGTGCTACACAAGGTGAGAGGCGGAAAGATCATAATCGAAGACCCTCTTGCCTTGCTGATCTGCTTAGGACTGGAGCCGGATGGCGAGGGCCTGAAAAAGGTCATCGTTTCTGATGCAAAAATTGCGGATGAGGAAAAGAAGGAAGCTTCTGCTCTTGATGCAGTCAACAGGCTCTCTGGCCTTGTGGTTCGGGCCCGCGCCCCCTCGAGAGTCGGCGCCCGAATGGGCCGGCCCGAAAAGTCGGACAAAAGGCTGATGCGCCCGCCGCCCCATGTGCTTTTTCCGGCGGGCGAAGAAGGCGGCAAGTCCAGGTCCATCCAGGAGGCCGCAAAGCATGATACCAGCAACACCACAGGCATCGTCAATGTGGAGATCGAACGCCGGGTCTGTAAGGATTGCGGGCGGGAGGGATTTCGTTTTCGCTGCGAGTGCGGCGGATTCACAGAGAAGAAGAGGGTCTGCCCCAATTGCGGAGTTGCCGCTCCTGAGAAGTGCCCCAAATGCGGCAAAGAGACCACCGCCGCCTCCAAGATGCAGATCGATGTCAAGAAGCTGTATCATCAGGCCCTGGAGAACCTGGGTGAGCGCGATCCGGATTCCTTGAAGGGCGTTCTCGGCCTCTCATCCCGTGACAAAACCCCAGAGCCTATGGAGAAGGGCATACTGCGTGCCAAACACGGGGTGAACATCTTCAAGGACGGAACAGTCAGATACGACCTCACCGATCTTCCTCTCACTCATTTCCGGCCAGACGAGATCGGCACGAGCCCTGAGAGGCTTCAGGAGATGGGGTACACCGTGGATATGCATGGCGCGTCTCTCACCGCATCGGACCAGGTCTGCGAGCTGCGGGTGCAGGACATAATCCTCGCTAAAGATGCCGGGGACTATCTGCTCAAAGTGGCCCAGTTCATGGACGAGCTTCTCGTCAAGTTCTACGGACTGGAGCCTTACTACAATGCGTCAACTCCAGCAGATCTGATTGGCACTCTCATGGTCGGTCTGGCACCTCATACATCTGCAGGAGTGCTCTGCAGGCTCATCGGCTACAGCCCGGCCTCCGCCGGATTCGGCCATCCCTTCTTTCATGCAGCCAAGCGTCGCAACTGTGACGGAGATGAGGACTGCGTGATGCTTCTGATGGATGCGTTGATCAACTTCTCAATGTCCTACCTTCCTGCCAAACGAGGCGGGAAGATGGATGCCTGTCTGGTCATGACCACAATTTTAAACCCGGCTGAAGTGGACAAGGAGGCTCATAACCTGGATTTGACGCATGTCTACCCACTGGAGTTCTACGAGGCCACGCTCAAGAATGCCAATCCCAAGGATCTGGAGGCCAGGTTCGATCTGGTCTCGAAGAGGCTGGGCAGCGACGGCCAGTATGTGGGCTTCAACTTCAGCCATGCCACGACCGACATCGCAGCCGGGCCCAAGAACAGCGCCTACAAGACCCTGGAGACCATGGTCGACAAGATGGACGCTCAACTTGAGCTGGCGCGCATGATCCGGGCGGTGGACGAGCAGGACGTGGCCGAGCGGGTCATCAACTCTCACTTTTTGCCTGACCTCATCGGGAATCTTCATGCCTTCTCAAAGCAGAAGGTGCGCTGCGTAAAATGTGGGGCCAAGTACCGGCGGCCTCCTCTGAAGGAGACCTGTCCGAAATGTGGAGGCAGGATGATTCTCACTGTGCATGAGGGCAGCGTTCGGAAGTATCTCGAAGTCTCCATAAAGGTGGCCGAGGAATACGGCGTGAGCAGCTACACAAAGCAAAGGCTGCAGCTCTTGAAGATCGAGATAAACTCTCTCTTTAAGAATGACAGAGCAAAGCAGACAGGTCTTGCGGATTTCATGTGAAACTGAAACCAAAGCTTAATATGGATCTAAAAATTTAAATATCATTGTCAATCATAAAATGAATGAGAAGCAAAAGAGATTTGAAGTGTTCTGGTCAGATGTAAAGCATAAAATTTCAGAAGAATGGAATAGGATGAGGGGATGACATTTGATGCTTAAAAGGGGGATAGCAATTTTAATGCTGGCGGCAGTGCTTGTGCTCGCCGGTGAAGTGCTGGGCAATGCACAAAACGATGTGACCTACATTCCAGCTTCACAGGATGTTTACCTCAGCATGGGGACGGATCGTGTCACGGTCTTTAATCAGAGCGATATATTGCTCTGCGCTGTCAATGTGAGCGAGACAAACGGGACCCTGGATATCAGCGATCCAGGCTGTCCGGTGATTCAGTTCGATATCTCTGGGCAGAACATCACAGAGGATGATATGGCGGTAATGCTTCTGAAAGCAAAATCCGTCCTGACGCAGGGCGACCCGGTAATGGTGGTAATGATGTCCATCGGCTCGGACTGGGATGAGAGTTCTGACTACACGACATTTCTGGTCAACATCCTACCAGCCTGGAAGATCATAAGTGAGAAAGACGCTGCGGCCATGAACAGCAATACCGACGGTGATCTCGTATTTGCCTTTGATGTCTCCAAAAAATTGTCGGATGCCTTGGCCAAAGGCGAAAATGTCTCCTTTCTTCTGCAGGCAAATAGCAACAGCAGCTCGGAGATATCCTTCCTTTCGCGAGAAAGCGGAGAGGGACCGTGCCTGGTTATCATGCCCTATCCCAGGCCGTTGGAGAATCTCTCACAGGATGAGGCTTTAAATGGGAATGCGAACGTGACCGTGAATGGCGCTCTAGCTTGGGCTCAGGAGGAGGCATTTGACGCGGCTATCGTCTTGCCGGAAAACGCGAGCAACACGAGCCTGGCTGAGCAAGATGCCGCCGGGCACTCTATTGCCGAGGCCGGCCAGATGAAGAGCAATTTGAGCGCAGATGAAACGCATGCTTTGCTGATTGCAGCCGGCAAAAATCCAGAGGCACTTATTTTTTCTGCCTTTTCTTCTTAATGTCGATTGATCTAATCGTGTCCTTGTGTCGAAAATACGCGAATTTGAAGCTGTAAATATTAAAAGCGGTAGTGCTAAATATTATTTATCTGTTTGTTTAGTCTTTATCAGCAAAAGAGCTTTATACTATTTTCAGCAAGAATTGATAAGAATTGATAAGACGTGACTGAATTGAACAATTTGATTGGGCAATAAATTTGAATGTGGTTTGATTTGTAAATGAGGTTGGTTATTGTATCAAATCGTCTTCCTGTAACTGTTATGGAAGATAATGGTGTCCCGCAATTCAAGGAGAGCGTGGGCGGGTTAGCGACAGGTCTGTCTTCCTTCATTAATTCATATAATAATCATCCTGGCGGAAATGTGGATCATATCTGGGTGGGATGGCCGGGCATAAACCTCCTGGGAAAGAAACGACAAGATGTAGCTTCTCGCTTGGAGAAGGATTTCTCCTGCCATCCGGTATTTCTTCCAGCACAGCTAATTGAACGGTTTTATCATGGTTTGTGCAATAAAACCATATGGCCGCTATTTCATTATTTTCCATCAATGACATCCTATGATGAAGAGCTGTGGTGTATTTACAAGCAGGTTAATGAAATCTTTTGTGAATCGGTTTCAGAGGTACTGTCTCCAGGTGACGTGTTGTGGATCCACGATTATCATCTCATGTTGCTGCCTGGGATGATCCGGAGCAAATTTCCGGATTTGCCTATAGGATTTTTTTTGCATATACCCTTTCCCTCATTCGAACTATTTCGTATCCTGCCTAATGAATGGAGAACGGAGATCCTAGAGGGGATCTTAGGCTCTAATCTTGTTGGCTTTCATACCTATGATTACACCCTGCATTTTCTCAGGTGCGTTCTTCGGATACTTGGAATTGAAAGCGATCTCGGCCAATTATTCTTCAAAGGCCGGATGATAAAGGTAGAAACCTTTCCAATGGGTGTGAACTTCAAAAAGTTTCATGATTCAGGCTTAATTCCAGAAGTATGCAAGGAGATGGAGACGCTAAAGGATGCGTTCAATGGGAAGAGGGCAATTCTCTCTGTTGATCGTCTGGATTACACAAAAGGAATTGCTAAGAGACTGGATGGATACGAGGAATTTCTTAAAAAATATCCAGCATGGCGTGGCAAAGTTGTCTTGATCTTGGTCGTCGTCCCCTCCAGAATTAAAGTGGAGCATTACCAGCAGATGAAGAGGCAAATAGACGAGAAGGTCGGAGAGATCAACGGAATGTATGGGAACATCAATTGGACGCCGATCCTCTACTCGTACCGGTATTTGCCCGAACCCCAGCTTCTGGCACTATATAATTCTTGCGATGTGGCCCTGATTACGCCTCTAAGAGATGGCATGAACCTTGTAGCTAAAGAGTATTTGTCCTCCAAATCCGATAAAAAGGGAGTCCTCATTCTTAGCGAGATGGCAGGTGCGTCAAAAGAAACACTAGAAGCTATTATTATCAATCCAAATTATGTAAACGAGATTGCCGATGCCCTTAAAATGGCTTTAGAAATGCCCGAAGAAGAGCAGATCCGTCGCAACCAGAGAATGCAGTTGCGACTGAGCCGTTATGATGTTGATCATTGGGCGGAGGATTTCATCCTATCCATCCATTCCGTGATTGACGATCAAAGGTCGCTTGAGATCAAGCTCTTGGGGAACGAGAAAAAGAGAATGATAATTGAAGACTTTAAGAGCGCCGGACGAAGACTGATTTTCTCGGATTATGATGGAACGCTCGTGCCTTTTGCAGAGCTTCCCCACCTGGCAAAACCGGATAAAAGATTATATGATCTTCTGGAAAAGTTCAGCATGGATGAAAAGAACGATTTTGTCCTGATAAGCGGTCGCAGCAAAGACACCTTGCAGGAATGGTTCGGCGGCCTGAATATTGGCATGGTGGCTGAGCATGGTGTCTGGATCAAGAAAAAGGATGGCAATTGGAAGAATCCAAAACCCATGAAAAAAGACTGGATGGACAAAATTATGGCCATCTTGGAGGTGTACACCAATCGAATACCCGGATCTTTCGTGGAGGTAAAAGAGTTCTCATTGGTCTGGCATTTTCGAATGGCTGATCCTGAGATTGCTTCTATTAAAGCCAAAGAGCTGGTCGATGTACTGGTAAACTTTACCGCTAATATCGATGTTAAGATTCTTCCAGGTAATAAGGTAATCGAAGTGCGTAATGCTGGAATCAATAAAGGGGATGCGAGCCATCACTGGACGGATAAAGTCAGATACGATTTCATTATGGCTCTGGGAGATGATCTGACCGATGAGGATCTATTTCGGTCGATGCCCGAATCGGCTTATTCCATAAAGGTTGGACCTGACAAATCGCGAGCCAGACTTATTGTATTGGATAATAGTAATATAATTGATTTGCTGGAGGATATGCTTATATGACTGAAGGGTTTCATTTTTATACTCAATATCATCTTCTTGAATTGCTGGGGCTGACTGCAAGGAGCCCCGAAGATATGCTATCCTGCATAAAAAAGGTTCCTGTATCCAGCATTTATTATCACACCCATCACTTCTTGCAGCGGCATCATTATTTGTCTCCTGAGCCTCCCAACGATTTTGCTTTCTGGCTGATGGATGCATTGCACCTTCAGAGCCTGGGAGAAGAGTTTTTGGGCGTTGACACCATAAGTTTTTGCAATTTAGAGGATCTTCGCGGAGCCTTTGCGGATCTTCTTGAGAATTATCTTTTGAAGGGAGGCGAAAATCCAAACTGCATGCCTGGTTTTGAGTTTCATTTTCTGGCCTGCTATACACTGATTCTGCCGCTGCCTTATACAGCAAATAATCTGCAGGAATTCGCAGAACTGCTGCGTAAAGTCAGCATTCGGTCTCTGTATTTTCATATGTTTGAGGCCCGCATGAGATTAGGTGTTCGTGATAACGACTTTTCTCAATGGATGAAGGGCATAGGTGAAGAGCAGCTTGCTCATGATATATCCAAATTGGACCCTTACAGCATAACCCTTGAAAATTTAAGAGGAAAAATAATAAGGATGGTTGAGGATCGTGTCAAAAATTAACGATTACAGAGCCATCGTTGGAGATGACGAGGTAGATGAGCTATGCATTCTGGCAGACCGGCTCAAGGGCAAGTCCGTTCAAAATATCAATTCTACTGCAGTGGGCGGGGGCGTCGCCGAGATACTGTCCAGAATGATCCCGTTGCTTAGAGATCTTGGTGTCGATGCTAGCTGGGACGTGATTAAGGGTGACGAGAGGTTTTTCGCAATAACAAAGAAAATTCATAATGCCTTGCACGGCTTGGGCGTGGACATATCTCAAAGTGATCTGGATTATTTCCAGGAGGTAAACAGGCAGAACTGTGAGTTGATGGACCTGTTCGGGGATATCGTGTTCATTCACGATCCCCAGCCAATCGGATTGGTCGCGCGAAGAGAGCATAGAGAAAGTAAATGGATATGGAGGTGCCATATAGATATCTCAGATCCGCAGGAAGCAACCATGAATTTCCTGAGAGATTACATTAATAAATATGATGCAGCCGTTTTTTCAGCTCCGATATTTGGCAGAAGCGATCTCTCCATTAAACAAATACTGATCTCTCCATCTATCGATCCATTGAGTGAAAAAAATAGAGAGCTGCCTCCGGAAACCATTGATTCCATCGTGGATAGATATGATCTGGACAGAGATAGGCCAATTGTCACCCAGATTTCCAGATTCGATTACCTCAAGGATCCAATGGGGGTCATTGAGGTTTATAAAAAGGTCAAAACTCACATTGACTGCCAATTGGTTTTAGCTGGTGGTGGCGCAACCGATGATCCGGAAGGGCCTCGCATCCTGGATCAAATTAAATCGGTTGCAGAAATGGATCCAGATATTCACGTCATATATCTGCCACCTTCCAGCGATATAGAGATCAATGCATTGCAGAGAGCTTCTACAGTCATACTGCAAAAGTCTCTTCGAGAGGGATTTGGCCTGACCGTATCGGAAGCCCTATGGAAGGCAAAGCCAGTTATAGCCTCGGCAGTAGGTGGCATTCCTCTTCAGATTGCGCATAAGCATTCAGGAATCCTCACCTGCTCTGTGGCTGGAACTGCTCATTATTTGAAAGAGCTATTGAGCGACCCAGAATATGCCATCAAATTAGGGGAAAACGGAAGAGAACACGTCAAGAACAACTTCCTTATAACGAGGCATATCAAGGACTATCTTAGTCTATTCATATCATTATATTATAAAGGCTATCTGAATTATCTATAGATAAGGAGTTCTATAAGAATGTCACTGCTTTTTCTGGAGAACAAAACCCTATGGTCACTGGCGGTCTTCGTCATTGGACTGATTTTAACCTTTGTCGTGACGCATTACGCAAATGATATTTTAACAAAATTTTTTAGTAGAGTTGCCCTTTCCCAGCCAAAGCTTTTTACAAATATGACCATAATGAAGCGTTTGATCATTCTTTCAGTTGCACTTGTTGGAGTAATGGCAACTACATTTACTGCGTTTCCCGGATCTTTGGGCATCCTGACCTCCTTATTTGTAGCAGCGGGGTTTGCATCCATCGTCATCGGCTTAGCAGCACAGTCCAGCCTTTCTAATGTGATATCAGGAATTATTAACTCAGTCTCACAACCATTTCGAATCTCTGATGCCATATTATTTCGAGACGAATTCTGTTATGTCGAGGACATGAGATTGATTCATACCATCATGAGGACTTGGGACAACCGGCGTCTTGTGGTGCCAAATTCTATACTGCAAAACGAAGTCATTATAAATTACAGTATGGATGATCCATCCATTCTGGTGCCCATCAATGTCCAGGTGAGCTACGAATCGAATCTATCAGAGGCCATGCGGCTCATGGTCGATGCTGCAAAGAGTCACCCCAATTGTCTGCAGGAAGGAGACCTTCCCAATGCCGTGGTCATGGAGCTTCAGGACTCAGGGGTATTATTGCGTCTGCTTGCCAAAGCAAAGGATCAATCTACAGCATTTAGCATGTCCCGAGATCTCCTTTTAGCGATAAAAGAGATTTTTGATGCAAACGGCATTGAGATTCCTTATCCTAGGCGGCAATTGGTCCTGGGAAAGGAGCTTGAGAATAAGATATTCAACATTGAATACAGGAATTCCCGTTCTTCGATGAATTGAAATCGTCAGATCAGATCGGGGAGCTTTTATTTTTCAAGCTTCTCCTATTTTCAAGTGGGAAGCTGTCTTCCAGGATCGCCCGTCCACAAGAGAAAAATAGTTTTGATGATGCAAACAGATCTAATGGACTTCTTTACTCATGCTCTCCTGCCTTATCTCCTGGGAAGCTCTTTAAATATCGGGAAAAAGCGCCTGGCTGCATTGGTACTGGGCGGGATAGCTCCCGATCTGGATGTATTCGTCTCCTTGATCAGCAATGTCTATCCGACTTCGCTTCTCCTGGTGCACCGGGGGATGATGCATAGCCTTTTCTTCGGCTTTTTCTTCGGTCTGCTCATTTTATATCTGGCAGCACTCCCGCAGGTCCGGGGAATTTTGGGCCGGGTCATCAAGTACGACATTGACCTCTCACCTGGGATGGTTGCCTTAGTCTATACCGGTGTTGTCATGCACCTGCTATTGGACTTCACTACCACCAGAGGCGTTCCGCTCTTCTATCCTATTGAGACCCTGCGCTATTCGGCGGATGTTTTCTACCAAATCGAGCCGATAGTATTGGTTGCCACTCTCCTTGTCTTGACGGCGCTGGTGCGCGATAGGTCCATCGTCCGTTTCAACAAAGGCTTGTTTGTGGTATTCGTGGTTTTCCTGCTGGTGGTCGGAGGGCTTCGATTTGAGGGCAAGCAGTCTGCTCTTGCCAACTTCTCTGGCGACAATGCAAAAGCCTTTCCGGAATCGGGCCTATTCTCTTGGGCGGTTTTGGAGAACGAGACAGATCGGTTTCTGGTCTATGAGTATGATTATCTCAATGGGAATGTCTCCGCGGGATCGGTTTTTCCCAGGTTGACTGTGGCATCGAGCCTGCAAGAGGCAAAAAAGGCAATAGCTCTCGCGGAGAAGCTCTTCTGGGTTAGGATCTTTCGCTGGCGTGCCTATTCCGTGGCCATAAATGCCACCTTTACGGAGAATGGGTCCTGGGATATTGAGTACTACGATCCACTGGTCCGGGTAGAGACGCATGATTCCACAAGCCTTCTGAGGCTGCCGTCGAAAAACTACGGGGCTGTGAGGGTGACGGTACTGGACGGAGTTGCGAGGATGGCGGAGTAAATAGCGTTTTCGGGCAGCAAACCTGAGCACTGCATTGTTGCAGAGTAATAAGGAGGGAGGCAAAAGTCTTGGGTGTAGGAGGGAGAAAAGAGGCCATCGACTTTTGCCAATATACTATACGTCAATTGTCGATATATAAGGCTTTCGGCCTAAAAAGTGTCCGAACAGAAGAATGACAAAGAAGGCATGTCAAGTCTCAGGCGAATCAGCGCCGATCCATAGCGTCCCAGTAAGAAGAGCCCATCACAGTAGTGAAGGCCTGATCTTGCCCTTGCAATTGGTCTCATAAGCCTGTAGCCGAATGCATTGCATCAACGGCATTCAGGTGCAGGTACATTTTTCCCTTGTCATGGCATAAAGCGGCAAACTGTTTATTTTGGCTTTATAGATATTTGTAGTTTGCGGTCTAACTCCAAGAGCCGCTTTGTTACTAAAACTAAATTTTTATAACATATTATTTTCAATATGATAAAAATATACTATTTATGATATAAAACTTAAACCAAAAAAAAACAGATAGAATGGTGAAGATATATCATGTCCTTCTTAATTTCCTTCCCATCACCGAAGACTAAATGAACCTCTTTCTCAGACTCCTTTCCTATGCTTGCCAACCCATCGACTGAGAAATCTGCCATAGTCTCCTGGACTGGAGGAAAGGACGGCTGCTTCTCCTGCTACAGAGCAATGAATGACGGCTACAAAATTACCCATCTTCTGCACTTTAAGAACTTGCAGAAGACCGGCTCACATGAGCTTGATTTTGCCCTGATCCAGGCTCAATCCCAAGCCACAGGAATTCCTTTGCTGCATCATGACTCTCGCTCCTACGAGGTGGAGTTCAAGAAGGCGGCCCTGGAGCTGCGAGCACAGGGTGAGAAGTTCGATGCTGCCGTCTTCGGACATATCGAGACCCACAGGCCACTTGTTGAGAGAATCTGCCGGGATCTCGGCATCGATCTGATCCTGCCAATCTGGAAACAGAGCTCCGAGAAGACCATCAATGAGATCCTCGCAGCCGGATTCGAGGTCATCCTTGTCAGCGTCAGAGACGGCTTCTTGGGCCGGGAGTGGCTTGGCAGGAGGATTGATGATAAATTCCTGGCTGACTTGAGGGCGGCCAATAGCTCAGTTGATCCTTGCGGAGAGAACGGAGAGTTCCACTCCTTGGTCCTCGACGGCCCCTTCTTCAAGAAGAGGATAGAGATCACAGGAACCGATCCTGTTCACAAGGAAGGATACTGGTTTCTCAACATCACCGACTTTGCCCTTGTGGATAAATAAAAAAATTAAATTATCTTAAACCTGCCAGATATCCCTGGGCATTTGAGTGAGGCTCACGGCACCGTTGGGTGTGGTCAGGAATGTGTCCTCAATTCCGAGAACCCCTTTGTCCGGATAGATTATCTTGGGCTCAATGGCAATGGTCATGTTGAGGTGCAGCTCATGTTCCAGTGGTCCGATCACCGGGTATTCATCCAGCTCGAGGCCGACACCGTGACCCACGAAGCCGCACTTAGAGCCAGCCGGCCCGCCCAGATTATCCTGGTATCCGAGTTCTGCTCCCTTGACCTCGGACAGCTCAAAAAGCTCTCTTCCCGTCTTTCCGGGTGTCATGTCTGCCGCCACAGCTTCCTCGATTTCACAGGCTGCCTGATAGGCTTCCTGCAGTGCCGGCTCCAGACGGCCTAAAGAGAAGATGCGGGTGGCATCGGCAATATAGCCGTTGTAGATTCCCACACTGTCTACGAATATGGGCTCGTTCCTCTTGATCTTTCCAAATCCTGCTCCCTGTGGAAATATCAATGAGGTGCCCTTACCGCCAGTGGGCGAGGCAAGAAAGCTGGGGAATGCAGCTTGAGGCCCGGACATTACATGGCCCAAAGGCACGATGCTGTTGAACCGACGAAAGCGCAGCGATCCCTGGTGGCCCATTGAGCGCATAACCGACTCCAGCCGGCAGATGAGATCGACCTCCTTCATGCCTTCCTCAATGAAATCTGGAATCGAGGAGAAGCCGGCCTCTAGAATGCGGGCCGACTCTTTTATCAGCCCTAACTCGAACTCAGACTTGACCGAGCGAATGTGCCTGATCTTCTCTGCCACATCCACAAAGCTGGCATCCTGCAGAGCCTTGTTAACTCTGAAGTAAAAGCTGGTTGGCAGTACATCCATCTCCAGGCCGATGGTAGCCTTTTCCGGGACTCTCAGGTCGGACTTCAGGTTTCTCATGTTCTTGAGAGGCCGGACTTCAATGGGCGACTCCTCGATTGCTCTCTCCAGGCTCCTCTTCATCATCACCACCGGCTCGCCGTCTCTGGGAATGTAGACCAGCCCGTCTTGGGCGGTGCCGCAGAAGTAGCACATATCTACGGCATGAAAGAGCAATGCTCCATCCATCTCGCCCATCTGCGACTGCATTGTCTTTATCCTGCTATCAATCTCTGACCTGGGGGTAAGAACATATTCCATTCAATCTGCCTCTGATTTCTCTTCGCTCGTCGGGTTGAAACGGTTCTCTCGCATGTTATCCACCTTTATTTAGCTAACCTTCATGCCTATGTCTCTGGTCGAGTTCGAGTCTCTTCCATTGATAAGGATTATTCTCCTGCAAACGGTGAGTTTGGCAGGTTTGTGAAGCTCGTGGATGATAATGAAACTGATTCCAGGCTTGATAAAGGCGTTGAAGCTCTCAATAATGTTATCAAGGCAGTAAACGGCGTCGTTCGGGCCATTGAAGGCATGAACTTGAACCTCAGCAAACGGATCGCGTCTTGGACAATACCGATGTAGTGGAACTCAGCAGCGACATGTCAGAAGTGAAAAGACTCAAGCAGCGCGCACAAAACCACAAAAACAATTGGCATGGGATCACATTCCATCGGTTGAAAGTCCGTAGATGCCTACGAATTCATTCGTGGGAGTGGTCACAGCCCCACCCATCCCAGGATCCCTATCATCTTCAGACCGATGTAGATCATCAATATTACAAAGATGCACCTTAGCTTCTCTGCTGGCAGCCGGTGAGCCGCCTTCACCCCCCATTGGGCAGAAAATATGCTCGCTGCCGCCAGCAGGGCAAACTGCAGCATATCGATATATCCGATGCAGTACTCTGGAAGGCCGGATACTCCCCATCCGTTGACGACGTATGCTATAACTCCTCCAAGCGCGTTAAACGCAATAGCAACAGACGAGGTGCCGATGGCCTGAAACATGCCAAAGCCCATGGCTATGATCATCGCCGGCACCAGAATCACTCCGCCGCCTATCCCAGTCAGCCCGGAGACGACGCCCACAGCCAGCCCCCAGAAAACATACTGCAAAAGATTTTCCTCAGATCCATCACCCGGCTCATGTTTTGGCGACAGATTTGAAGCGAAGAGCATCCTCAATGCCGCGAGCATTATTACAAATCCAAAAACCATGCGGAGCAGCTCTCCTGGAGCATGGGCTGCAATTGTCCCGCCTAAAAAACCGCCCATCATTCCGAATAAGCCGATGACAATTCCAGCTCGCCAGAGGACTACTCCTCGGCAACTGTGCCCCCTGCATCCGGAAATGGCTGTAGGAAGAACCACGGCCAGGGAGGTCCCAAAGGCAACTCTGGTTGCCAGGGTAGGATCAATTCCTTGCGACGTCAGAGCCCAGATCTGCACCGGCACCATGAGAAATCCGCCGCCTGTGCCCAAAAGGCCGCAGTAGAATCCGACAACCAGGCCTGTGGTCAGCATCACCAGAGCATAGGCCAGCAGAGACTCTGAGATCAATGTCGCCTGAGGTGTCTAGATGATGCCAGTATTTCGGTGCATGGCTGCGATTTCATCTGCCAGTCGGTCCAGAGACTGCAGGTCTGCCTCTTTTGGCCGGCCCCTGGCCACAACCGGATCGAGGAACTGCAGCTTCAAGTTGGGCAGGGCCTCTGTGATCTGCTCAAGCATCTTGCCGCCCCAGCCAAATGAACCGATGATGGAGGCGTACCTGGTCTTGGGCCGGAGGGCATTAGCCAGAATAGCAGCATAGAGGGCCAGAGGATGAGCCCCGGCTAAAATCGTAGGCGTGCCTATGATCACAGTGGCAGCATCGACAAGTGACTCCGCAAGCTCTCCTACATCGTAGCTGGTGAGATCGAATCTCTTGACCTCCACTCCTCGGGAGATGAGAGCGTCAACTAAATGGTCTGCCATAATCCGAGTTGAGCCGTGCATGGAAACATAAGCCAAAACAACCTGGTTTTTAACCCTATCCGAGGCCCATTCTGCGTAGGCGTCTAGTATGAATTCGGGCCTGTCATAAAGCGGCCCGTGGCTTGGAGCGATGATCTCCACCGTCATATCTTGAATCCTGGTCAGGTGCCGGTTGATGCTGGTGCGAAATGGCATCATGATCTCTGCATAGTACCTCTTGGCCAGGCGATAGACCTCGGGCTCGTCCACAGCAAATAAATCGCTCGTGGCCAGGTGGGATCCCAGAAAATCGCAGGTAAAGAGGATACGATCCTCAGCCAGATATGTGAATATTGTATCCGGCCAATGCACCCAGGGAGCATGAATGAACTGCAGGCTTCTCTCGCCAAGAGCTATCTTCTCGCCGTCTTTTACCTCCTGCACTCTGTCTTTGCTAACAAGATCAAACTGCACCAGCAGATCCAGGCATTTTGAAGAGCCGAGCACACTGGCAGAGGGGTAGGCCTCCAGCAGCTTTTTGAGACCACCGGAGTGATCCTGCTCGGCATGCTGGGCGATGATATAGTCGATTGTCAAAATGTTTAGAGATCTGAGGTTATCGAGCAGCACATCAATCTTGGATTCGTCCACAGCGTCGATAAGCGCCGTCCTCTCGCTGCCTCGGATCAAATAGGAGTTGTAGCTTGTGCCCTCGGGCAGGGGAATCAAGGCATCAAAGAGCCTGCGGTCCCAGTCAATTGCTCCGACCCAGAAAACTCCCGGCTTAATCTCTCTCGTGAGGCTCATAAAGTCATCCCTTTTCGCGATCATCTCATCTCTTTGAAATCGTCCTTGCTGGCCCCGCATTGCGGGCATACCCAGCTATCGGGCAGATCTGGAAACGGTGTCCCTGGATCGATTCCTGCGTCCGCATCTCCTTTATCGGGATCGTAAATATATCCGCAAATGGTGCACTGATATTTTGTAGACATGAAAACTACCTCTGCAATTCTCGTTTCTTATCTGTCTCAAAGGTATTTAGCTCATCCCATTCCAGCCTCCAATAAAAGATCCTGCTATTGCAGCCAGACACCCAAAAGCTAAATAATAATGATATCCAACTTTCAAGTGCGATTCGAGGTATATAAATGGCTGGAATCGGATCTAAGAAAATGGCAGGCAGCAGACTTGGCAAAGAGAGCAAATTCAAATGCAAGATCTGCCGCATGATCTTCGACTCGAAGGAAGAGTTAAAACTGCACTTGTTGGAGGATCATAACGATAATTAGGCAGATATCATAATTTACATGGCATCACTTAATTGAAGATGACTGGGGCATGTCGGTATATACGATATTTTTTAGCCGCCATGTTTCTCTCTTTCTCGCGCAGGCCAGCAACTTTCTTTCGGACCTTAATGCCAAACAATTTATACTAATAGATCATTTTAGATAGCAAAGATTTTAACTGTGAGGTTGGAATATGAAAAACCTGCTGCTTGTGGCAACAGCAAGTCTATTGTTGTTGATGTCATTGTCAACCTGTACAGCAAGCTTGGCTCAGTTCTCTGGGGATTGGACAAATGTTGATACCAATACTGGTGGAATAACCAAGCTAAACATAGCAGTCTCCGGCAACACTGCCGATGTGCATGCTTGGGGCAAATGCCATCCCACTGATTGCGACTGGGGTGCGACTAACGCTTTTGTCTTCGGGCCAGATGTATCTTCAAATCTGGTGAGCCAGGCTCAGGCACTTATGGCCGTCTATGATTCCGGATTCTCAGTGACCACGCTCTTCATCAAGATCCAGGGCAATCGGCTTGCTGTTCAGTCGTTCACAGCTTTTACGGACAATAGCCAAAGGACCAATTATGCTTCTAGCTATGTATTCCAGAAAAGCTCATCAATCACTGCTACTGGAATCATTGCAGAGGTCAAACCTCTCCAGCAATTCGCTAGAATGGAGATCCTTCCCCTGAGGAGTGGGATCTCAAATGATTGATTCATCAGTTCAGGAGGTTAGGATATGAAATTATTATGTTCCTGTCTGGCAGCATTGCTTCTGCTGTTGATAACGGCAACCTGCAGCTCGGCCAGCATCGATCAGTTTGCGGGATCATGGAATAATGTCGATCCCAATACCAGCGGAATCACAAAGATCGAAATTGCAGCATCTGGCACCTCTTCCCAGGTGCATGTATGGGGAAGATGTCATCCATCAGACTGCGATTGGGGGACTGTGAAAGCTCAGGCCTTTGCTTCAAGCGTATCCTCAGATCTTGCTGGTGCCGATACGCTGATCGCTGTCTTTGATAGCGGATTTTCCAAAACCACGCTTGTAATGGAACTCTCCGGCAATACACTGATAGTCGATTCTTACGATCGCTTCACGGACGGCAGTGGCAGAAGCAATTACCTGGCCAACTACAAATTCCAGAAGGCTCCGGCGCAAAGCGAACCGACTCCAAGTGGAACGGCTCCCGGTGCAGTAATTCCTGGCGAGACAATACCCGGCAGCGTGCCTTCTGTGCTGGATCTGACTGGCGTCTGGAACTGCGATGACGGAGGCATTTATTATGTTCGTCAACTGGGCACGATCGTCTGGTGGTTTGGCGAGAATGATCCCAACTATCCTGGCTGGTCCAATGTTATGCGCGGCAGCATCAGCGGTAGTACAATCAATGCAGACTGGACCGATGTTCCCAAGGGAAGCGTCATGCAGTATGGCAATCTGGTTTTACAGATCGAGTCCAGTAACCGCCTTGTGGCTATTTCCAAAACAGGAGGCTTCAGCGGATCGGTCTGGACCAGATAAAAGATAGGGGAAAAGGGCTTTCGTCCCTCTCTTTCTCCTTTTTCAGCCGCATCTCTCCGGCTCAGCCGAATAAGGCCGGTTCTCCCTGAGGCACCACTGCATCTGTCGCATCAGGTCCTTTATTCCTTCTTCCCCGGCGTCAGTCTCCTTGAGCTTTTGGACCATGACCTCAGCCAGGCTTCCTTTTTCGATTCTATTGGCTATCACTGGCAGGTATCGCCTCTCTTCGGCAGTGGCATTCTTCTCCGCCGTGGCAAGAAGCCTCTCTAGCTCCGGCCTCATGCCTGAAACGCCCAGGTGCATGGCTTCCTCCAGCATGGCCAGAAGGCTGCTCTCATCGTCCTCCAAGGCGAGATCTGAACGCAAAAGTGCCAGGAGAAACGCTGAAAAGGCCATGTCCGAATGCAGGCATTCCTGCTCATCTATGGCTTTTATTTCGAGGCAGCTTCTTGTAAACCTTACGATAACGCCACGGGAGTTGACCCACTCCCTGCAAAGAATCTCGGCTTTGCATTTCTTTAGCTGCGAGTAGATCTGCCGGTTGATCCGCACATAATCGTCTGAGCTGTAAAGCCTCTCAGGCAGAATGCCATGGCAGATATCTGGAATGGCCGCCTGGTTGTCTCTGTAGTAGACCAGCCGGTTGTCCATGAAAGAGGTGAGCTTTCCTTCGACTAAAGGTGAAGATGCAGACACTGCCACCAGATAAGGCAAAAGCGATCTGATCCTGTTGAACATAGCCACTAGCTCATCCTTTCCTTGATAGGGAATGTTGACCTGCAGAGCCTGGATGTTCAGCCAGCCATGTTGCTTGATGTTAAAGAGCCTGTCGTAAACCTGATAGTACTCCTGCTCATCGTGATCCCAGTATGTCGTCTCATCCAATTTTAAAAGCGGATGCATTCCGAGACCCATGAATCCATACTCGTAATTGGTGGCCCGATACAGCTCTGTGAGGCCGCGGTAAAGGTTGTCTTCCAGATAGCTGAGGCTTCCTGGCCGTTGCGGTATCAGCTCGATGGCGTGCTTTTGCAGCTCCTTGGAGACAAATATTCCGCCAAAGGAGACCTCATGCTCCACTGTTCCATGAATCTGCTCGATGATCTTGTCGGAGATGGCAAGTGGCTGGCAATTTTTGTCATTGATGGAGTACTCGTGCTCCGTTCCTATTGCCTTTATCATAACCTGCTTCATCTCTTCTCAGGCAGCGTTATCTCAGCCACTAGATCCGTCTCCGGCTCATCGATCTTCAGAATCTCAGCCATCTCCTGTTCCGGAATGCTGTCCACAAGATGCATGATCCTCTCAACAGATGTCTCGAAGAGGCCATCGTAAGCCTGGCGGTTGGCCTTGAGGAACCTGACCATGGGACAGATGCTCTCTCTTTTCAGGAAGATCTGCAACATGCCGTCCACTATGTCAAAGGTAAAGGGCCCGGCTACACAGGTCTCAGGCTTGATGGAATGAATGCTGCATTTTCCGTCCTGAAACAGCACGCAAAAGCCATCCTGCTTCAGGCGGAGCCTCTTGTATCCCGCGAACTCAACTGCATCCATAGAAACGCCGTTTTCTCGTAGGATATCTATTCTCTCCTGGCTCAATGGAGGCCTGGCCTCAAAACAGCAGCCGCCCTGCAGATGGCATTTGCTGCAGGCCTGGCTTAAAGCTTCACATAGATAATCTTCCATTAAAATATCATCTCTCGGAGAAATCTATCTTGTAGGAGTAGACCTCGTTTTCTGCCAGAGCTGATGGACTAATAATCCCGGCATCAGCTCCCAGACCATACTCGCCCTCAAAGCCGTGCGGTCCGGGAGCTTTTTGTGAAAGCCCATATGCATAATTATCGACGTCTCCAGTCATCAGGTAGGAGATGATCTTCTGGAACATATCTGGGTAATGGGCGTCCTCGCCACCTTCTAGCGATGGGTTATCATTGACTTCAATAACATAGAGCTTACCGTTGCTCTCTTTAATGTCAACTCCATACAATCCATTGCCGATGGCATTGCCTGCCTGGCGTCCAAGCTCAATGACTTGAGGAGGAACCTGGTCAGCCGGCACGCTCTCCACATCACAGTAGACTATATGCCCGTTCACTGAAGCCTGGATCTTGAATGTCTCTGACGGAATGATGTATCGGCAGGCATAGAGCAGTTGACCGTTGATGACACCCACCCTCCAATCAAACCTGCTCTCGATGTACTCTTGCACCACAATCCAGTCTGAGAGCTTGAAGAACCTCCTGGAGATCTTCAGCAGCTCGTCAACATTTGAGACCTTCTCCACACGGGCCGAGAAGGATGTTGAGGGCTCCTTAAGTACCAGTGGGGTACCCAGTTCCTGGAATAGCTCTTCAGCAAGGTCTTCATCCAGCTCTTTCTTCTTCAAGAATCTGGTCCTGGGCATGGAGACGTTATTCTTCATGAGGTGCATGTACATGTTGATCTTGTCTGCGCAGATCTGGATAGAGCTTGGGTCGTCTATCACCGGTATCCCGTACATTTGCGCAATCCTTGCCGCCACGTAAGTGGTGTTCATGGGATCGGTGTTGGCGCGAATGAAGAGCGCATCAAGTTTTGGGATTTTCTTCATGTCCACGGGGAAGATGAACTCGGCTGTGTGTCCCATGCTCTCAGCCACGTCCCGGCATTTTACCACGGCCGTGAGCTGTTCGGAGCTGCTCAGCGTCTGTCGGTTTACGAATATGCCTAGCTTACTCAAAGCGTTTCACCCTCTTGTCCAGAAGGTTCTGCAACATTTCCGTTTCGTCATTTGATAATTGTGAATACTTCACCGGTGCCAGAGAGGAGAGCCGGCAGCCCGACTCGTCTTTCACAAGCACTATCTCCACTAACGGCAGCCTGAAGACTTCATAGATTCTGAGAGCCAGGCTCTTGGCCTGATTGCAGCAGTTCAGGGTTTTGCCGAAGATGGATACGCATTTTGTGACTGATGAGGTATCGTTGATCTTCTGGTAGCAGAAGGGATACCTGCCCCGGTTGGTGACGTGCTTTATGACTCTCTTCGCCTCTTCCAGGTCTGATACCAGGAAGTGGTCAGATGGCGTGGAGAAGTAGTTCAGGCCGTAGACTATGGCAGGCAGTGAGACATAGACATTGGATATGATCCAGTCGCAGACAGGTATTCCAGCCAGCTTTGCCTTCTCGAGGCAAATTGGGACGACATATGCGTCCAATACATCGCTGCTGCTAGGGGTTGTCTTGATGCCGTCGTTCTCGTTCTTCACTATGGCATAGTACGGCTCGGTCTTGTAAAAGTAACTCTCATTAACAATATATTGAGAGTTATCTTCTTTCAAGATATACATGATGTCCTTTTTAGGAATATGGTCTTTACGTTTGTTCATTAAAACATCACCGCATTGCCTGCGTGTGAGAAAATAGACCTGCTTATGTGAGAAAACCCGCACTCTTTCCATCCGTGTTGGGGCATGATGGTTGATAATTCTGCGTAGGAGCCCCTACGGTACTTATTCAGACTACGGTGCCTTTCTGGATCGGATGCCATTTCATTCTCAGAAATTTGGATCTCCTCGTAGCTTCATACCTGGCTGGTAGTATTTAGCGTTATCGACCTGCCGGCAGTGTGTCATAGACATTTCGTCATCTGCTGCTATGACCATCTCGTTAACAATCATTATGTATCTCATCTCATGGGTTCATTCCACGCGAATCCGTCTCCAAAAGTTCCATCATCTCTTCCGGGTTTGTGATAGCCGGACTGCATACCTGTCCAGTGCAGACGTAGGCTCTCGCCCTTCCCTGTGCCCCTTCCAGATTCCTTGTGATTGGCGCCAAATCCTGGATCTCATCTCCGCATACAAGGATCACGGATTTGTTGGGAAGGAATCGAGATCTTATGGCCTGTAGCATCTCAGTTGTGCCCTCATCCTCCCGGCATCCGACGAGTGCTATCTCGCTAGTTGGTCCTAGGGCATAATCAAGAGATGAGAGCATCATTGTGTGGCCCAATGGCTCTTTTGCCAAGGCAGCCGAGAAAGATCTTGCCATCTGCCAGGCCTTTTCGGCCCATTCCGTCTCTTCCGAGATGTGCATGAGTCGCAGAAGATTTAGCATGGCCACTGAGTTTCCAGATGGAACAGCTCCGTCGTAAGCCTCCTTTTGGCGGAGCGGAAGAGCCTGCGCATCATCGGCATAAAAGAATAGGCCCCCATGATCTTCATCCCAGAAATGCTGCATCATAACCCGATTTAGCTGAATCGCCGCCTTGAGGTATTTGACATCAAAGACCGTCTCGTAGATCTCGATCAATCCCCAGACAAGGAATGCGTAATCATCCAGGATTCCGGCAATGCCTGCCTCGCCCCGGTAGCGGTGCAAGAGCCTTCCGTCTTTGGTCATCATCTCTTTTAAAATGAAATCTGCGGCTTTCATTGCTGCTTTGGCATACTCAGTCTCATTTAGAGTCTGGGCTGCCTTGCACAGAGCGGCGATCATCAGGCCGTTGACGTCTGTCAGGATCTTGTCGTCCTTATCTGGTCGCACCTTCTTCTCTCTGGCAAGAAAGAGCTTGCTTCTCATCCTGTCCAGCCTGTCGTTTTTGTCCTTTTCGCCTATTTGAGGAACAGACGTTGCGTCTCCTTGATGAGGCCTCTCTCTTATGATATTTTGGCCATTCTCAAAGTTCCCACTTTCATAGATATCGAATAACCTGATCATGTGCCTGAACTCCTCTTCGTCCAGGATCTTTTTCAGCTCCTCTGCTCTCCAGACGTAGTACTTGCCTTCCACTCCTTCGCTGTCTGCGTCTTCAGCCGTGAAGAATCCGCCATCTTCTGATGTCATAACTCTCCGGACGTACTCCAGGATCTCGCGTGCCGTCCTGGCGTATTCCTTCTTTTTCGTGGCCTGATAGGCTTCGGTGTAAGCCATGGTCAACAGAGCCTGGTCATAGAGCATTTTCTCAAAATGTGGGACCAGCCATTCTCTGTCTGTGGAATATCTGTGAAAGCCAAATCCGATGTGATCGTAGATTCCGCTTCTGCGCATAGCCAAAAGCGTGTTCTCGACCATCTCAATGGCATGCTCTTTCCCAGTCCGGTGCCAGTAGCGGAGCAAGAAGAGGAGGTTATTGGGATTGGGGAACTTGGGTGCAGTGCCAAAGCCGCCGTTCTCTGCGTCATAAATAGAAGACAGGGCAGCGTAACCCCTTTCCAAAAGTGTGGCATCCAGGGCTTCCTGGCCAGATGCCTGGGCTTCCGCCAGTCCCGGTTCCATCTGCCTCAAATGGTCCAGGATCTTGTCTGCATGCTCCAGCAGTTCCTCTCGGTTGTTCTCCCATAGCTCTTTGATCCTGGGGATGATCTCCATCAACCCGGCCTGGCCGAAACGGCCTGTTTTTGGGATGTAGGTGGCAGCGAAAAAGGGCTTCATCTCTTTAGTCATGATGATCGTCAAAGGCCAGCCGCCTCTGCCGGTCATGGCCTGGGCCGCTTTCATGTAAATCTGGTCTATGTCGGGCCTCTCCTCCCTGTCAACCTTTATGCAGATGAATGTCTGGTTCATGAGGTCTGCGACGACCTGGTCCTCAAATGACTCGTGGGCCATGACGTGGCACCAGTGACAGGTAGAGTAACCCACGGATAGGAAGATGGGTTTGTCCTCTCTGGCAGCGGCCTGAAAGGCGGCTTCTCCCCATGGGTACCACTGCACTGGATTGTTTGCGTGCTGGAGGAGATAAGGGCTCTTTTCCAAGCTGAGGCGGTTATCTTTTGGGGACTTATTTTCTATTTTCATGCTTGATGAATTTAGCAGCTCTTCCTTCTTATTTTCTGTGGCTGATTCTTTAGATCCTCTTCCAAATGGCCATCCACTTTTTCTTCTTTTTCTTTGCGCGATTGCCATTGGCTTTTGACAGCTTCGCGAATTATTAGATTTATCTTTATGAAGTCAATTTTCAATACCATTATCAATATATCTACTACAACTATCATTACTCTCTCGAATATCTATATGATATATTCACTTGGTTGCTTTCGATATGTTTATATCTCTTCAAGGTAAATTCTTGAATATCAAATCAAAATAAGGGGTGAATCGAAATGAAGGGAGTAATAATAGCCACGGCTTTAGTTCTATTGGTTTGCTGCGGTGTTGCACTAGCTAACCCACCACTGGTTCCGCCAGTACAATACGAGCAATTTTGTGAAGCGCAAAAGGTGTCAGGAACCGGCGTTGTCGATGTCAGTACCTCGATCGTTGACAAGAAACTCGCTCTTGAGTACTTCAATAACATGGCTGGTGACGGCGATTTCGAGCTTGATCAGGAGCATGCTTACTCGCAGAATTCCGACAAGCTGCTGAGAAATATATCCTCTGTCAATGGAGGAGACAAGACTGCCCTCAATCTCTATGAGGCCACCAAGCTCACATATGCCAGCGATAGCACGCCTCTCAGCGGCACCAAGTTCCTGCATTCCAAGGAGTTCTACGGCGGAATAGGCGCAAAGGTCCAGGAAGCTTTCTCAGTTTACGAGATGGAGAAGGATCAGACTGCATTCTTTGTCTCAACCACGCCATACAACCCACAGGAGCCGACAACACCTGTCAATCAGGATTACCTGCAGCTCTTGAAAATATACTATCCACAGGAGTATGCCCAATACATGGCCGAGTCCAAGCACACCATAACTCCGGAAGAGCTAATTAAACAGCTCAAGGATGCTGGAAGGGACACTGATCGAGTTGCTGAACTGATGGGCAACAATGCTGCTCACGTCATCGGTATGGATACCAAGAACTCCTTCAACGGAACATGGGGAACTGATGCATCCTGGCACAAGATATTCTACAAGGACATCAAAGCCCACGAGCTGTTCTCCGGAACCTTCGAGGCCGAGAAGCTCATAAAGTTCCATGAGAATCCAGTTCCAGAGAATGAGCATCCTCCATGCGAGGGCATCGATTGCTAAATTAGCGGCAATCTGTCTCTTTTTCTCTTTTTTCTGCGTTATCAACTTTCCTGGAATCGCTCGCATGGTGTTGTTTTTAGATTCCCGCAGCAGAGGGTTTAATTCTGGCTGACATCTCCTACGAACTACAAGAGGCGAGAGATCAAAACCGATCAAATCCACTGCTTCACCAATTTGAAATGCCCATGTGCCTCAGGCTGGGTGCACATGTGGCGGATCAAAACCGAATCCTAAGACAATACGGGTTCAGTTTTACATGAGAAACACTCATGATACTGCGTAACATGCACGAAGGATGAAAAACCAATACCATAAACGAGTTTTTCATCGGAAACATCGAGGATCCAACAAGGACATTGCGAGAAAAGGATAAAAGGAAATCCGCTAACCGGATCTCCTGAATTTCGCAGATCTTCTTACATCGGGCCGAGTGGCAGTACAACCTTCTTGTAGACCTCGTTTAAGACCTGAGCGAGAGCAGCGTAAATCGCAGAAAATCCGCAGATGATCCCCTCATATCCTGCCAGAGTTCCTATTGCAGCGCTTCCCAGATAGTCCCGGGCGGCAAGCAGGAAGAACAGGATGGTGAGCGATAGGAAGACGAACTGCAGGGCGCGGTTGATTCTCAGCGTACCCAGGAACATGAAGAATGTGAACAGTCCCCACATGAAGAAGTAAGCTGCAAAGGCTGGCTTAGAGGTCGCGCCGGCAAGCTCGAGGCTTGGCAGGAACAGCAGGGCTACGAGTGAGAGCCAGAAGAGGCCGTAGGAAGTGAATGCAGTGGTTCCAAAGGTGTTGTTCTTCTTCCATTCCATTATTCCTGCAATGATCTGGGCGAGGCCGCCGTAGAATATTCCCATGGCCAAAATCATGGAGTTCAGTTCGTAGTATCCAGCATTGTGGAAATTCAGCAGCACGGTGGTCAATCCGAAGCCAAGAAGTCCTAATGGTGCAGGATTGGCGGTAGTGTCTTTGATGATCAGGGTGTCGATGGTTTGCTTCCTCACATCTTGCATAGTTTGATTTCCCTCCTAAATTCCTGGTTAGCCTTTCTTAATATTAAATTGTTACCCTTAAAATATAAACTAATAATAATGTTAAATGTGGTGTGCTATTAGGAATGCGAAATCTTTTTGTAATGTAAATATATGATAATGATTAAAAACGGATCGCGCAAGCCTATCATTATAATATTAGCGCTCTTACGTATGGCCATAATTTATTTTTCGCTTGTCTTTCATAATAGTTGTGATCCGTGAAGGCCGAATCATTCGCGGCGATTCTTCTCTTGATAGCTTTCTCGCCTTTGGCATCTTATTCCTGCAATCTACCATCGCGCTAAATGAGCAAGTGTGCCGCAGCTAATGGATATCATGCAGTATTAATTTATATAATTCAAGTCTATTAAAATTTTTAGAATCTCTTATCAACTGTAATAGATGCTTGCCGCATTATCATCTGTTCTTTTTCTCCAGGCTGGCCCCAAAAAAAGAAGAGATATGTCCATAAAAAAATGTGGCAAAATCCTCCAGCAATGGCATAGTTCATTCCTTATTTTCCAATCCGATTACAAAGCATTGGGTTTGGCTCTTATTGCAGCAGATTCTATCAAAGTTATACGGCAAAATTTATATATGATTAGCAATACGTAGTAATTGGATCCGGGATTTCTCAAACGATTTTAAGTCATCCATCCCCTCAAGATGAACTAAAGCCCGGATCCATCCCCTTGCCTTAAATTCTCCTATTTCCAGGATGTATGATTATGATTGAGATTGAGACAGCTGGACGGGTGGATGCAGTTGACATCACCAATCAGGTAAGCCAGGCTCTGCGGGAAAGCGGCGGTAAAGCCGGGATCTGTCTGGTTTACTCACTTCATACGACCACGGGACTCGCTATAAATGAAGCAGATGGCCCATTGATCAGCGATATTTTGAATCTTTTGGAGAGGATTGCGCCTGTTGGAGCAGGCTATCAGCATGATCGCGGTGACGGCAACGCCCATGCTCATTTGCGAGCAATGATTTTGGGAAACAGCGTGATGATACCAGTTGAGGATGGGAGGTTGAATCTGGGGACCTGGCAGAGGATTCTTTTCTTCGAATTGGATGGTCCGAGAAGGAGGCGTATCTTTGTGCAGGTCGTCTCCTCATAATAAAATTGATAAATTAGGGATGGGGCAAAGCCCCTCAAGTTATCCTTTTACTCAAATATCGCCGTTCCGGTAGTCGAGGCCAGCTCCTTGAAGGCCACCATGAGTTCCTTTGTGATCGGTCCAGGCTTGCCGGTTCCAATCACTCTGCCATCGACTCTGGTGACTGGTGCAACCTCCGCGGCAGTTCCAGTGACAAAGACCTCGTCTGCAGTGTAGAGATCGAACAGGCCCATGTCTCTCTCCAGAATGTTGTAGCCACGGGTCGCTGCAGCATCAATGACGGCTTCTCTGGTTATGCCCTTGAGATTGTTAATGGTGTAGGGCGTGTAGACTTTTCCATTTTTGATCACAAAGATGTTGTCTCCGCTGCCTTCAGAGACCAGTCCTCGCGAGTCGAGGATGATGGCTTCGTTGCCGCCTTTGATATTTGCCTCGATCTTTGCCAGGATGTTGTTCAGGTAATTGAGGCTCTTGATGTTGGGTGGCAGACTGTCCGGGGAATTTCTGCGCACAGCAACGCTGATTGCAGTCAGCCCGACCTCGTAGAGGTTGCCGTACATTGCTCCCCATTCAATTGCGATAATGATGACCGTAGCCTTTTTGCATTTGTTGGGGTCCAGGCCCAGGTCTCCGTAGCCCCTGCTGACAATCGGCCTGATGTAGGCATCGCGCAGATTGTTCCTCCTCAGCGTCTCCAGGATCGCAGAGCACATCTCCTCCTGGCTCATAGGAATGCTGAGCAGGATGGCCTGAGCTGAGTCGAAGAGCCTTCTCACATGGTCCTCCAGACGGAAGACCCGTCCACCATAGGCTCTTATTCCTTCAAAGACTCCGTCTCCATAAAGAAATCCGTGATCGAAGACCGAGACTGTAGCCTGTTCCTCGGGAACAAACTTTCCATTAAGATAAATCTGGTTCATAGGGCATCTCAACGTCTGATAATTGCCAAGGATAAATGAGTTTTGATCATCTATGTTTTAGCCCTGGGGTCGATGGGTTTATTAGTGAAGAAATGATGGGAGGAGGCTACTCTTTACGGGGATTGGAGCTTATGGTAAGACTTGGTTTCGTTGTCTCAGAGTTCAATAGGGACATCACCTATCAGATGGAGCTTTTGGGCAGAGAGCATGCCCAGTTCCTGGGGGCAGAGGTCGCTGCTGTCGTTTATGTTCCGGGAGTCTATGACATGCCACTTGTTGCGAAGAAGCTTCTTCGTCGCGAGGACATCGATGCTGTCGTGACGATCGGCTGCGTGATTCAGGGGGAGACTGCTCATGATGAAATCGTGGTCTCTCAAGCGGCTCGAAAGCTGATGGACCTGTCCCTCGAGTTCGATAAACCTGTGACACTTGGCATCACCGGACCCAAGATGTCCCGACTCGATGCTCACAAACGCGTGGATTATTCCAAGCGGGCCGTCGAGGCGGCGGTCAAGCTCCTGCAGAGGCTCGGAGGTGTCTGAGCTATGGTATCATCGCGTATGGCCTCTATTCACGAATCGACCACCTTAAAGATCTCAGCCATGGCAAAGAAGCTGGCTTCCGAGGGCCTTGATATCATCGATATGGGCGTGGGCGAGCCGGATTTTGATACTCCAAAACATATTGTTGAGGCTGGCTGCAGCTCAATACAAAAAGGCGAGACACACTATTCACCAACAGTAGGAATTCCTGAGTTGCGAAGGGCTGTTGCCGAGAAGCTCAACCGGGAAAACTCCCTTCATGTTACTGCTGATGATGTCACCATAACGCCTGGCGCCAAGATGGCTGTATTTGCCGCCATTCAGGCATTATTGCAGGAGAAAGATGAGTGCGTTCTCATAGGCCCTTCCTGGGTAAGCTACGAGCCATGTGTGGCCTTTGCAGGAGCGGCTGTATCCTGGGCAAATGTGAACGATCGCTTTTTGCCCCAGGACCTATCGAGTGCAATAGGCCCTAAGACGAAGCTCATTCTTGTCAACTCTCCTTCTAATCCCACAGGATCCGTTTTTGATAAGAAAGTTCTTGAGGAGATTCGCGATTTAGCTGTTGATCATAATCTGTTTGTAATTTCTGACGAGATTTATGAGAAGATCATTTACGATCACGAGCACATCAGCATAGGCTCTCTGGCAGGAATGGAAGAGAGAACTGTGACAATCAACGGTTTCTCCAAGGCCTATGCCATGACCGGATGGCGTCTTGGGTATCTTACCGGGCCCAAGGATATTATGAAGTGGGTGAACAGGCTTTTATCACATTCCGTGTCCCAGGCAACGACCTTTGTGCAACATGCGGGAGTCGCAGCTATTCGGGGGCCTCAAATAGAGGTCACATCAATGGTGGCCGAATTCAAAGTGCGACGGGATCTCCTGGTCGAGGGCCTCAGAAATTTGGGGATACCATGCAGCATGCCAGGAGGTGCTTTCTATGTCTTCCCGGATGTTTCTGAGTATGGCGGAGGAGATGCGTTTACCGGAAAGCTTCTCAAAGATGCTCTTATTGCCGCCACGCCGGGATCGGCCTTTGGTCCTGGTGGGGACAATTATGTCCGGCTTTCTTATGCCACATCTCAAAATCGAATTAATCAGGCTCTTTTGAGGATTGAGAAGATGCTCCATTAGCCCGGAGAATCCATCTTTTTGCCATTTTTTGGGATGATTTAGCAGATATGATGATATGAATTTCTCCGCAATGTTTTTCTGGCATGAGCGAAGTACCCATTGATTAAATGCGGGAGTCTGATGATTATGAATAAGGTTCATGCATATGCGAGAGGATGCTTGATATTTTTTATTGTATTTCTCGTTTTATCCTTGCCTTCTTTGTCCACCTCTGGATTAAATCTGACCAAAAGCTGCAATACAAGATCTGCGTATTTTGGTGACACGATTGTCTATACATTTACTCTTGAAAATAATGGGACCGAAGCTCTTAGCGATCTGGTTCTTCTCGATGATCATCTTGGAGAAATTGATCTGAATAAGAGCGCTCTTGATGTTGGTGAGAGCTGCACCGTGAGTGTTCCCTACAAGATTGCAGAGGATGATATTCCTGGTCCTCTAGTAAATGCCGCCAGGGGCTCTGCCAAGTGCGAGGGGAGTGATGTGTTCTCCAATAATGCCAGCTTTATGGTGAGTCTTGGCGTCTCTGGAATTGAGAATTTAACAAAATTTGGGGGAGTGCTCTTCAATCAAACTAACGAGTCGTCATGAGCGGTCCAGCATTTGGCTGCGGGTTAGAGGTGCTCGCGCTAAATGTACGCCTGGGTTAGAGTGGCAGTGATTGATTCTTTAACCTTTTTTATGCCTAGATTGTCTTTGTTGAATTGCATCACAATTATAAATCGAGTGTGCACGTACTAATGATTTTGAAAAGATGCTGATATCAGCCATTCGGATCAAAACTCCGAATAGTTTATGTAGTACTAATTCCTTAAAGTTCGCAAACGTAGGAGGGAAATTATGGGATCGGGATCTGAGGGCATTGCCATCTTAAGGCCAAAGATGGGAAAGAAATGTCGCAAACTTAATGATTTAAGTAACCATACATTATGTCTATTATTTGCTTTTGTAACCATTTTATTTGTATCCGCAAATACTGCAGCGGCTCTTGATTTAACAATAAATGCACCCTATAGCGCAAATCTCGGAGAAACTGTAACTTATGTGTATATATTGACGAACAACGATGGAGTCGATTTATTTACTATAAATATCATCGATAACCAATTTGGGACGATTCCGGTTGGAGATCTCTCAGATGGGGCGACTGAAACAATATATTTGCCTCATGTGATAGCTGAAGAAGATATGCCTGTTTTGACAAACAGTGCCTATGCTTCTGGTGAGGATATCAATGGCAGGCAGGTAACATCTCAGCCTGTATCTCATACAATATATCTGGGATTTTCTGGCTCTCTAAAAGTATCAAAGAAACCTTCAGATCCTCCTGCAGGCTATTCCGGATATCCTATCGGTCATACTATTACCTATACCTTTGAAGTAACTAACACCAATGCCTTTAGCGTTCATGATCTGACGGTCTCTGATGATATATATCACCCGACAAAGATCACCCGATCTGTAACCATGGATAAAACCACATTGGCTCCTAATGAGAAAGCCACTGGAACGGCAACTTATACTGTTGTCCAGGAGGATATTGAGGGCCCGCCAGATGGAATTATTGGCCATCCTGCGGCAGTGATCACTGATATTGCAAGCGCTGTGGCTTATCCCTCTTGGATATCTGTAGGAGGCCAGACGGTCTCTGGTGTCGCCAGCATGACGGTGGGGATCGGGTATTCATCTACAAACGGCATCGATAAGACGACCACTCAGCCCATTGGTGCGCCGAATTCCCAAACTACTTTCCCAATTAGAATAACAAATACAGGAACTGCGCTGCTCAATCGTACCGAGCTAAACGACACTTTGCCAAAAGGCTTGACATATGTCTCTGCGAATCCTGCTCCAAGCTCGATAAAGGTCAACGCGGATTCGACTACTACTCTCTACTGGTCCAATTTGAGTCAGAACTTTGGCAGAGTACTCAATCCCGGAGAATATTTTGATGTAGAAGTCGTGGCCATGTTTGACGGAAATAAATTCGGAATTCTTTATAACACTGCGACTGCTACCAGCTACAATATCCGTCGGGAATTTACAATTGCACAGGATGATCAGACAGTTGAAGCTAAAAAGCAAAACATCAATGTGAGCAAGATCGCCAATCCCGATTATGGCGCTCCTGGCGCATTCATCAATTTCACTTTGACTGTTGAAAATTCAGGCAATATCACTTTAACCGATGTCGCTGTTCATGATGTCCTGCCTGCAGGCCTGACATATTTTGCTTCTTCGCCGGGCGGCTACAATATCGGCCAGAATGTCTATTGGAGCAATATCGGCTCTTTGCTCGAAGGCGAGAGCAAGGATTTATGGATCAATGTCAGCATTGACGGCCCGGTCACTGGCGTTATCTCTCTGACCAACGACGTATCTGTGGAAGGAAAGCCGGAATTTGGCAATAATGTCACCAATACCACTGATGAAACGATACAGGTTCGTGAGCCCAAGATCTCAGTCAAAAAGACTCTTACCAATCCGGCAAGCGGCGAGGCCGCTGCTGGTGCTCCTCTGACTTTTGAGATCGAGGTCGAGAACACCGGTGAAATAGATCTTGAGCATGTCTTCGTCTGGGATCTCTTCGACTCCGGCCTGATCCCCACAACCACTGCAGGCTGGAGGATCAACGGCCAGTATACGAATCAGAGCGACATCGGCCCGCTCATTGTCGGCGCAAAGACGACTCTGACTCTCAACGGCCAGGTCACCTCGACTACGTCAGGCACTTTGCTCAACACAGTTACTGTCGATGCCAAACCTGTAAACGGCGGCAATAACGTCACAGCCACAGATGATGCTCCGGTTGCAGTCAAGTCACCCAGCATCTCCGTCGTCAAGACTCTCACCAATCCGGCGAGCGGCGAGGCTTCTGCTGGGGTCCCTCTGACCTTCGAGATCGAGGTCGAGAACACCGGTGACATTGACCTCGAGCATGTCTTCGTCTGGGACATTTTCGACATCGGCCTGATCCCCACAACTACCGCTGGCTGGACGATGAACGGCCAGTACATGAACCAAAGCGACATCGGCCCGCTCATTGTCGGCGCAAAGACGACTCTGACTCTCAACGGCCAGGTCACCTCGACTACGTCAGGCACATTGCTCAACACAGTCACAGTCGATGCTAAACCTGTAAACGGCGGCAACAACGTCACAGCTACAGATGATGCCCCGGTGGCAGTCAAATCACCCAGCATCTCCGTCGTCAAGACGCTCACCAATCCGGCAAGCGGCGAGGCCTCTGCCGGTGCTCCTCTGACCTACGAGATCGAGGTCGAGAACACCGGTAACATAGATCTCGAGCATGTCTTCGTCTGGGACATTTTCGACATCGGTCTGATTCCGACAGCCAGTGCCGGCTGGACGATGAACGGCCAGTACATGAACCAAAGCGACATCGGCCCGCTCCCAATCGGGGCGAAGACAACTCTGACCCTCAACGGCCAGGTTACCTCGACTACGTCAGGCACCTTGCTCAACACAGTCACAGTCGATGCCAAGCCCAAGAATGGCGGCAACAACGTCACGGCAACGGACAATGCCCCGGTAGCAGTCAAATCGCCTGGCATCTCAGTCGTCAAGACCCTCACCATTCCGGCAAGCGGCGAGGCCGCTGCCGGTGCGCCTCTGACCTACGAGATCGAGGTCGAGAACACCGGAGACATAGATCTCGAGCATGTCTTCGTCTGGGATCTCTTTGATACCGGCCTGATCCCGACAGCCAGTACAGGCTGGACGATGAACGGCTAGTACATGAACCAGAGCGATATCGGTCCGCTTGCAATCGGCGCAAAGACGACTCTGACCCTTCTCTACGGCCAGGTCACCTCGACCACGACGCAAACCCTGTACAACACAGTTACAGTCGATGCCAAACCTGTAAACGGCGGCAACAACGTCACAGCTACAGATGATGCCCCGGTGGCAGTCAAATCACCCAGCATCTCCGTCGTCAAGACGCTCACCAATCCGGCAAGCGGCGAGGCCTCTGCCGGTGCTCCTCTGACCTACGAGATCGAGGTCGAGAACACCGGTAACATAGATCTCGAGCATGTCTTCGTCTGGGACATTTTCGACATCGGTCTGATTCCGACAGCCAGTGCCGGCTGGACGATGAACGGCCAGTACATGAACCAAAGCGACATCGGTCCGCTC
>CAZFFD010000008.1:0-12751 GCA_964518035.1 uncultured Methanotrichaceae archaeon
TGGTCAAAACTCAAGAGGTGATAAGCACGCGCTCCTCCCCACCCTAAAGGATGGGAGCTCCGCGCTGCTACGAAGATGAAGTTGGAAGGAGAGATAATGCTTCGAAGGATATTGACTCTTTTTATCGTTTTGCTTATGATTATTATCGCTTTTCCTGCGGACGGACAATCCCATTCTTCAGGAAATGATGCGGTTACTATTGTCGGGTTAGATTCAACCGCCTTCCCGACAGTGAAGGTCAATCTTTTCATCGATGGGTCCTGTTCATCTGCTGGCGAGATAAAAAAAGATAACTTCGAGGTTGAGGAAGTGAGCAACATCCTGGCAATCGATGATTACTATTTCACAGGCAACGCCACAGGCCAGAAGATCGATCTCGCAGTGGTCTTTGATAATACAAGCAGCATGGATGACGAGATCAGAGCCTTGAAGTCAAAGGTCACTGACCTGACCCAAAAGATTAACTCAAGCAATTTTGATGCGAGATATTCTCTTGTTACATTCAACGGCGACATCATCACAGCCGAGAGCAAGTGGACGAGCAACTCAAAATCGTTTAAGGATGCAATTGGCAATCTATCTGCATCTGGCGGCAACTTCAATTTGCCTGAGAACTCACTTGGAGCAATAGAGAGGGCGCTATCTTTTGGATTTCGGCCTGATGCTCAGAAGATCATAATCGTGATATCTGACGAACTATCCTATCAAAAAGGGGATGGCAAATCCAATTCATCCTATTCTGCAGATGATGTTAAGGATGATTTATTGAACGCGGGAGCAACATTCATAGCAGTATCTCCTGATTTTAGCGATCCGAATGTTGATCCTGATGTGCCGCGCTCAGATATTGCCAGATATGCAGACTTGGCAATGCTGGCAGCCCAGGCTAACGGCCTGTGGATTGATATGAGATCTGCAGACTTCTCCGCCATTCTGGATCAGTTCCAGGGGATAATAACCGAGTCTTATGTGATTGAGTACACTTCGCCGGATTCGACCCCATCCGAGAACAGGACCGTTCAGGTTTTCGTGAATATGCCGGGATGCGTGGAAGGCAGTGATTCAATAACCTATATCACACCAGATTCTGCCAGAGGGTGGATTCAAAAAGGCAATGCCCTCTTTTATCAGGGCAGGTACATCGAAGCCATCCAGTGCTATGACAGAGCAATAGAGATCGATTCAAACTACGCCGACGCCTGGAACAACAAAGGAGTATCTCTGAACATCCTCGGAAGGTATGAAGAGGCATTGGATGCTACAAATGAGGCAATTGAACTTGATCCACAATATCCAGATGCATGGAACAATAAAGGAGTAGCTCTGAACAACCTGGGCAGATATGAAGAGGCATTGAACGCTACAAATAAGGCAATTGAACTCTATCCAGAGTATTCCGAGGCATGGAACAACAGAGGTGCTTCTTTGAATAACCTGGGAAGGTATGAAGAGGCATTAGAAGCTGTGAATAGATCAATTGAGCTTGATCCGCAATACCCGGATTCCTGGAGCAACAAAGGCGCTTCCCTGAACAACCTGGACAGATACGAAGAGGCGCTGCTTTCCATAGACAAGGCAATCGAATTGAATGCGAGCATGCCTGAAGCCTGGAACAATAGATGCGTATCTATGAACAAGCTGGGCAGGTATGAAGAGGCGTTGGAGGCTGCAGATAGGGCGATCGAACTGAATGGGAATATGTCTGAGGCCTGGAACAACAAGGGCGCATCTCTGAATAACCTGGGAAGGTATGAAGAGGCTTTGAAGGCCGCAGAAAAGGCAATTGCACTGAATGGGAATTTGTCTGAGGCCTGGAATACAAAGGGCTCAGCTCTTCAAGCTCTCGGAAGGGCAGGAGAAGCCGATGAAGCCCTCGCTATGGCAAAGAGGCTGGGATTTGAGGGCTGATCCCAGCTCCCTTTGCCGTTCAGTCCGTCGCCTATCCGCTAGATCTTGATGTTGCCTGTCACCTGTTTTACTGGATCAAATCCGTTTGTCATCGAAGGTATGCCTCCGGATGTTATATATACGCCCCACCCTTGATACCACGGATTTCCGGATAGAAGCTTATCCGGCAGGTGTGATTTGTTGGATTTTACGGCGATTTTTGTGCCGTCAAACGATACCAATCCCTGAGTAGTGGAACATATCCCACCGCCATATCCAGTAGTCGCCTGGTTGTTTATAATCTGGCTCGTTCCGCTGACAAATAACTTGCCGTTATTGTAAATGCCACCACCATTCTCTCCGGCGGTGTTTCCTGAGATGGTGCAGTCTGTTACTTTCAGTCTGGCTACATTAAAAGAGCCACCGCTGTAAATACCACCGCCTCTGCCATATGTATAAACAGCCTTATTTCCTGAGATGGTGCTTGTTGCTATGGTTGCCTCTGTACCATCATTGCAGTAAATTCCGCCACCGTCTCGCGCTGTGTTTCCCGATATAGAGCAGCCCGTCACTTTCAATATGCTTGGAATGATATTTGTGCTGCTAAGGTAAACGCCTGAGCTGTAAATTCCGCCACCAAACCATTCTGCGGTGTTCCTTGAAATGGTGCTATCAATGATGGTTGTTGTGCTATAGGCATCACTGGAAATGCCACCACCATGTCGCGCGGTGTTTCCCGATATTGTGCTTTTGGTTATGGTCGCCGTACTACCAGCACTGTAAATGCCTCCGCCTTCCCAGATGGCGGCGTTTGCCGAGATTATGCATCCAGTTATCGTCACTTTGCCAGCGCTGTAAACGCCTCCGCCGTTATCCGTTTTACCATTCTTTATGGCCATACCGGAAAGGGTCACAACAGCTTTATCATTAATTCTGCCTACAGAGAATACCGATCCGGCCTTATTGCCATCAACAATGGTTTTGGTCGATCCGGCACCTTTTATAATTAACGACTTGTCTATCTTCACGTTCTCCTTGTAGGTTCCCGCAGCCACATTTATGGTATCTCCAGAGAGCGCAGCATTAACAGCACCCTGGATCTTCTGAGCAGGGCCGATATAGTACCCCAGGTTTCCATATGCCATTGGGCCTGAAGAGGTCTTTTTAGATTTCATATCCAGATAGTAATCAGTGCCGTAATTTGATTTCCTGGTTACGGACCTGATTGTTGATGGACTGGTTCCTGTTCCTTTAGCAATGCTTGTGAAACTCCCCTTCACACGTTCATTCTGGGTCATGCTGGTGGACGATCCTGCTGTCGATAGTTCACTAAGACTATTGAATGTGGCTTTTCCGCCTGAGATGCCCAGGAGCTGAGTATTCACGCTGTAAATCCCGCTGCTGTCTTTGGCACTTCCGTATATCTTGATCGAATTTGCTGTTCCACCAGTTGCAGTTTGACGCGCGATTACCGATGAGGTTGAGGAATAGGCTTTGCCGTTGTACCCAGCCATTGTGACATAGTCCCCTGCTGTTGTTCCTTTATATTCTTCCAGGCCCACGCTAGACGAAAGAGCACCATAAGAGGCCAATGCATTGCACTTAATGGAATCTGCTTTGGGAACTGTCAGCCATTGTTCAGCCGAGATCGAGGATTGAGCACTCACGGTGCCTTCTTTGGGCAGGACTTTCGAGCTGTATGTCAGACCACTGGGAGCGTTGACCACATTTACGTAGACGCTGGCCCTTTTTCCAGTGCTGTCCTTGACTGCATGGGTTTGTTCGAATTTCGGTATCGGACCGCTTATGACAGTCATGGGTGTGATATCAGCTCCACTTATCGCAAGCTCGCTATGAATTGCGGTAGTTGTTAATGGGTCAAAATTCATGGTAGTTGAGCTGCGTTCACCATTTCCGCCGCCTGAAACGGTTATCTGAATGCCGTAGGCGCCTTGGATCATCGCCAACACTATCAGAAAGACAATTAGTTCTCTCTTAATGAAGATCTCTCCGGTCAGGCAAATTGAGAGAAACAGCAAAAAAGCTTTGGATATATCTCTTTAATGAAATTGATTATTCGTCCTCACATCCCCATCTGCCCTTTCACCCAGGTCCAGATATCTCTGGCAGCCTGGTCCAGCCTCTTTTCTGCCGACTCCTGGACCTGGGGGAGAATCTCCTCCTTTATGTTCTGCTGAATGTCCTGCCCAAATCCCTCCAAAGGATTTGTCAGGCTAGAGGAGTCCTGCCCGCCGGTCCGCCAGTCTTCGGGATCAAATTCGTTGTTGGTGAAGTTGTTCAACCGGGCGTGGCCGCTGTCCACCAGCAAGCGGTTGAAGTTTGGAGCAGAGAGCGGCTGGCCGTAGACTCCAGCCATGTAGGCCAGGCAGATCAGCCGTCCGTAGGAGTCCCGGCCCTTTTCTGAGAGGTCGTCAATGTCCAGGTAGACCTTTTTGTTCATGAGGACAGCATATGTGAAGTCCCTGGCTGCAGGTCCGTCTTCAGACTCCATTTCTGGAGAATCAACATCAGCCAGGCGAACCCTTTCAACGCCGTGAGTGATCTTGGAGTTTGATTTCTCAATGGTCACATCAAAAGTGTCGCCGTCCACAACGTTTGTGACTATCCCGTAGGCCTCGTCCTGCATAGCCAGAGCTGTGACAGAAAGGAGGAATTGCGATGCGCTTGAGACAATCAAGATCAGCAATAGAATCGAGAAGAACTTCATGGCAGGTCTACCATTATCTTGAGGCTCATGGACCTGTTTATCGTTCCGTTAATGGCTGTTAGCGTGTATTCTGTGGTTTTCTGGGGCTTCACCTCAGTATAACCCTTGAGGGCAACCGCTCCCACGCCCTGATCTATCTCTACTCTGCTCGCGCCTATAACGCTCCAGCTCAAATTTGATGCCCCGTTGGGGCTCACTACAACGGGATCGGCATGGAAGGATTCGATAATCGGATAGGGGCTGCCAAAGATATTGAGGGCCAAAAGACCACCGCCCAGGAACGCAAACAGAAGGCAAGACCAGATCACGATTCCGACAGGCGTTTTCCAGAAGGACTTTTGCATCTCCCAATAGTTTTTCGTTTCAGCCATCTATGAAGAGAGATGACGTACAGGTAAATATAATCTGCTATTTCTTCAGCAGATCTCGGTCCTATGCTCACGATGCGCTTTCATGTATTGGCCGGGGCATTGGTCACAGATGATATCCATCCCCCGCATCTGATCGCATGTGAAAGACTCATGCCCAATATTTTTATAGATATTGTCAAGAAGACTGTCCAGCAATCGTTCATTCGCCCGCGCCTTGAGCAGTATTTTCCTTGATTCCGGAAGGGCAAAGCCTGCACCCTTCAGCTCAAACCCCAGAGCTATTCCTGTTCTCCAACCTGCTGGCGCGAGGTCCACATCTCTGGAGAGAAGCAGCCGCAAAAAGCAACTGCGAATAACAGGAGACTGGCTCAGTTCGAACTCCTCTTTAACGTTCTTCCTCATATCATCCAGGGAAGCATGCCTCTCATCAAGACAGGATGGGCAGAGCCCAGTATTGCTGGAGGCCCTCGCTGCTTTTGGCTCCAAAGAGGGGCACCCGCAGTTGGCGCATGCTTCAGACGAATAATGCACCTTTTTCTCATTTACGAGATCCATGATACCCTCTTATGGCGCAATTCCATTACTCTGTTTTGCAGAGAATTCAAACTGATATTATGGACCAAAGCGGCTGCTATCAAATCGCCATAGCCGTCTGATGCCTCCTTCAGAATTTCGTCCACGAAATCGTCACCAATCACTTTTTCTGTAAACTGTATTGCCATCATTTTCCATCTCAATTTTAATTTTTTATCTAATTTTTAATTATTTATTAGTAATAATATTTTTTGCAGAAAATCCGATGACCAAGAAGAGCTATCTATCCGAAAAAGTGTAGTTTCACGAATAGAAAAACGCAACTGTGTTGTGAATCAAAAGTTGCAGGGACAAACTAGGCCCCTGCACTTTTCTGATCCAATCAAATCAATTAGTATCTTCTAGGTGGTCTTGCCGGTCTATGCTTCTGGTAGCAATCGCTACAATAGACTGGCCTTGAGCCATCCGGCTTGAAGGGTACTTGGCATGTCTTGCCACATTCTGAACAGGTAACATCGTGCATCTCTCTGGGGCCGCTGTCATAGCCGCCTCTGCTGCCGCTTCCGTATCTTTCCATTTAATTTCACGTACCGTTATATCGATTTAGAAAATCGACTTATGCCACAAAAACATCGCAAGAAAAGCTCCTTGAATCAATGCCAATGCAACCTACTCCGCATGCCCGAACTAGTTTATATACGTGTCGGTCAGAACTTTTGTATTCGATCCGTCTCGAGTCGCGGAGATCATGCCCGCGGATAAGATCCTAGCACCCGGATCATTGCCGCTTTCTCTTTTATGGCGTCTATTGCTCCACCCACGGCACTGTCATGCATATGCCCTTCCAGATCAATGTAAAAATAGTAGTCTCCTAGGCCCTTCCTGCTAGGACGGGATTCGATACGGGTCAGGTTTATGCTGCGTCTGGCAAACTCCTCCAGAATGGAGAAGAGGGCACCCGGCCTGTCTTTGTCAAGGTAGATGATCAGCGATGTCTTGTCCCGTCCGGTAGCAGCTATTCCTTCCCTTCCTGTTACAATAAAGCGAGTGACATTGTCGCTTGCATCCTGAATCTCCCTGGCCAGGATTGTAAGACCATATCTCTCTGCGGTCTCCTGACCGGCAATGGCCGCCATCTCAGGGAACTCCTGTGCCAGACGCGCGGCATGGCTGGTGGAGCCGGTGGTCCTGACCTCTGCGTTGGGATAATGCTCTCGCAGGTACTGCCTGCACTGGGCCAGTGCCTGGGGATGAGAGAGTATGACCTTGATATCTCCCTCGCCCCTGCCAACCAAACAGTGCCTGATAGGAAGGTTCACCTCCCCCACAATGACGACATCCAGATGCAAGAGCAGATCCATTACCACAGTTACTGCCCCCTCCAGGCTGTTTTCTACCGGAACTATCCCGGCCTCGACTCCGCCAGCCTGCACAGCATCGAGCACCCCCTCGAAGTCCGGAAAATATACCAACGAGGCGCCAGGTCTGGTCTTGGACCAGAGAAGAGCCGCCTTCTCCGAATAGCTGCCCTCTGGTCCGAGAGCCCCGATCCTGTAGATGCTGCGGCTTTTGCTGCCGCAACCTTCGCTGAAATCGTTGCTCAAGTGTTCCCCTTGGCTTTATCGTTGAGCTCTGCCATCAGCTCAACGGCCCGATCGACGCTTATCCTGCGCTCTGCAGCCATGCGGGCGGCAACGATCTCAATCATGTCGCACTTTGCTCCAGCCTGCACTGCCACGTTTTTGGCATGAAGAGACATGTGTCCCCTCTGAATTCCTTCGGAGGCGAGAGCGCGCAGCGCCGCGAAGTTCTGGCAGAGGCCAACTGCTGCGATTATCCTCGATAGGTCGTCAGCGCTCTTGACGCCCAGAATCTTGACTGCAGTCTTCGCCACAGGATGAACCCTCGTAGCTCCGCCCACAAGGCCCACGGCCACAGGCATCTCAATGCTTCCCACCAGGTCCCCGTCCCGGTTCTTCTCATAACGGGTCAAAGATCTGTACTGCCCTCGCATCGCAGCATAAGAATGGGCTCCGGCTTCTACAGCGCGGGTATCGTTTCCTGTGGCCAGAACAACTGCGGTTACGCCATTCATGATGCCCTTGTTGTGAGTTGCCGCACGGTAGGGATCGACCTGCGCGAGCTCTGCCGCCAGGAGAATTCCGTCTACTACCTCGTGACCTCCAATCTCCTCGGCCTTGAAGACCGCGCGAGCCCTGGCCAGGCGCAGGTCAGCCAGATTGGATATGATTCTCAGATACACCCGTCCGCCTGTAATCTGCTCGATTCTGGGAGCTAGCGCCTCGGCCATGGTATTGACTGCATTGGCGCCCATCGCATCTCTGCAGTCCACTATGAGGTGGGTGACAACCATCGGCCCAAGCCTGGAGTCGATGACCTGGACCTCGATATCCTTGACGCCTCCGCCGAACCTGACGAGCATTGGGTCCTTGTCATTGGCCATCTTCATCAGCTCATCCTTGTGATGCAATATGGCCTGGCGAGCGGAATAGGGATCGACGATTCCGGTGGCCTGGATCTGGGCGCGCATGACGGGCCCCGTGCTGGTGGTGACAAATCCGCCTCCTTCTCGGGCCATCCTGGCTCCGTTGCTGGCGGCAGCAATGACTGAAGGCTCCTCGGTGGCCATGGGTATGAGAACCTCCCGGCCATCGATTACGAAGTTGGTGGCGACCCCTAGAGGCACCTGGAACATGCCTACCACATTTTCAACCATCTTGTCAGCTTGCTCAAGAGACAGACCCCTTTCTACCTGGTCTTTCTCCTCTTTTCCTATGGAGGCCTGCTCTGCGGCGGCGGCAAGCCTCTCTGAGGGGGCAAGCCTGTAAAATCCCGATATTCTGGACGTCATAGATCTCAGTTCCTTTGGAAGGGGAAAAACTTTATTCCAGCCGGATGATTTATTTTATGCTCCAATCCAACTTCTCACCGGCGACAGAGATTTTGAAGCTGGAAAAGATCCTCGGAAAGTTAAGTCCCGTCCAGAAGATGCTTCTCGGAACAGACGGATCTGTAACTGATCTTTTAGAGGTGGTTACAGACAGTCCGGTCGAGATAAAAACCCTTGTGCAAAGCGTCGTGCCGGCTGATGAATCCGTGGCTGAGGAGCTGCAAATCAAGCCTGGGGATAGCGTCAATTTTCGAATAGTGCTGCTTTTAAAGAAGAACGACCGGGAGGCTCTGATCTATGCGGTTTCCCATACGCCCCTAGCAAGGCTTGAGCCTGACTTCAAGGATGACCTCACCAAAGCCGATATTCCAATAGGAGTCATATTGAAAAAGCATCGTATCGAGAGCCGACGCGAGATCACCAGCACTGATTTTCTGCCTGCCGGCCAGGAGCATTGCCGGGCTTTTGGCATATTTCCTCGCGAGACAATGCTCACGAGAAGCTACAAGATCATCCGCCGCGGCACTCCGCTCATATCCATTCGGGAGACCTTCCCCTACAACAGCTTCAGGGATGAGAGGCGGGTGATAATCCAGACGCCGTCGCGGATTCATCTGACACTCACCGATCTGACGGGCAGCAGCGGACGGGTGGACGGCGGCGTGGGAATCTCTTTAGACAAGCCGAACATTCTTCTGGAGGCCGAGAGGAGCGAGGATCTTCAGGTCGAGGGAGAGAACCAGGATCGGGCTCTCAGAGCTGCCCGCGCGGTGCAGGAGCATCTGGGTTTAGGCGGGGCGCATATTTTCATCAAGAGCGCATACAGGATGCACATGGGACTTGGAGGTGGCACTCAACTTGGAATGGCTGCTGCGAAAGCCATCTGCGAACTTTACGATAGGCCTCTGTCCGTGCGCGAGATGGCCAGGATCATCTCTAGGGGCGGAACCTCCGGGATTGGCACTGCAGCCTTTGAGAGAGGAGGCTTTTTAATTGACGGAGGCCACAGCTTCGGTCCGGGAAAGGAGAAGATGAGCTTCTCGCCTTCTTCAGCCTCCCGCGGAGTGAGACCTGCGCCGGTCATTGCAAGACATGATTTTCCGAGAGACTGGAGGATCATTCTGGCGCTGCCTGACATCGCCCAGGGCGCTCACGGCGCGCGGGAGGTTGACATCTTCCGGGAGTACTGCCCGCTTCCCGCTAGCGAGGTGCATGAGCTATGCTATCAGATACTGGTGCGAATGATGCCTTCTGTTGTCGAAGAGAATCTGGATGACTTCGGAGCTGCTGTGAACAGGATCCAGGAGATCGGTTTTAAAAGGGTTGAGGTAATGCTGCAAGATCCAGTTGTTCACGGGCTCATGGCCGCCATGAGGGAAGCTGGAGCCGTATGCTCCGGGCTCAGTTCATTTGGCCCGGCAGTCTACGCAATAACCGATACGGGAGGAAGAGACATCGAGGCCGCTGCAAAAGAGGTTATGGGCGATGTAGGCGGAGATGTGCTTTTCACCCGCGCCAGAAATGAGGGAGCCAGGGTCAGGATGGCCTGACAAAATAGTAAATCATATATTATTTATTCCAAATGTTTTAAGAGATGAGCAGATGAGCGATATCAAAACGTTATTGGAGAAGCTGAGCAATGCGCACGGCATATCCGGCTGGGAAGGATCAGTCCAGGAGATTGTTAAAGAAGAGATTGCACCTTATGTGGATGAGGTTCATTTGGACAAACTGGGAAACCTCATCGCGATCAAGAAGGGAGAGAAGCCTTCCATCATGCTCGAAGCCCATGCTGACGAGATCGGCCTCATGGTCAAGCAGGTTGACGAGAAGGGTTTCCTAAGGTTCATCAGGATAGGCGGCTGGTTTGATCAGACGCTGTTGAACCAAAGGGTCATCGTCCACACGAGATCCGGGCCAATCACGGGCGTCATCGGCTGCAAGCCACCTCATGTCATGAAAGATGAGGAGAGAAAGAAGATCATCGAGGGCAGAGATATGTTCATAGACATCGGCTGCGCCAGCGATAAAGAGGCAGAGGCCCTTGGAGTTCTTGTCGGCACGCCCATATCCATAGACAGGACGTTTGCCGCCTTGCAGGGCGACCGGGTAACAGGAAAGGCGTTCGACAACCGGGCGGGTATCGTGGCAATGATTGAGGCCTTGAAGAGAACCAGCTCGAAGTCCACTATTTATGCAGTGGCTACTGTTCAGGAGGAGGTGGGCCTGAAGGGCGCAAAGGTCGCAGCCTTTGGCCTGGACCCCGATGTGGCCATTGCCTCAGACGTCACAATTCCCGGAGACCATCCCGGCATCGATAAGAAGGACGCTCCAATCGAGATGGGCAAGGGGCCAGTAGTGGTTGTGGCAGACGCATCCGGGCGGGGAATCATGGCATCTCCCCAGGTCATCGAATGGATGGTCGGCACTGCCCGCGAGTTCGGCATTGCTGTGCAACTGGAGGCATCAGACGGCGGGACGACGGACGCCACTTCAATCTACCTCACCAAGTCAGGCATTCCTACAGGCGTGATCAGCATGGCCACTCGATACATCCACTCTCCGGTCGAGGTCCTCTCATTGAGCGATGTTGACAAGGCAGCAGATCTGATGGCCAGGTGCCTGGAGACTGCAAAGAAATACTTCTAGATCCATTATTCCAAAAACGCGCCCTGTTGCAGGGGGCGCTCCAGAAATTTTTAAAATATTAAATTGCGGCTTATTTTTCCAGCGTCTCGAAGTACGCCTTCATGATGCAGACATCGTCCGCGGGCCCGATCTGCTCGAACTGCTGGCAGGGCGTTGTCTGATAGCAGGGCATGTGGTGGATGGTGCAGACTGCGATCTTTCCGCCTTTTTCGGCAGCGGCCTCGAAGGAGAGATGCGGGCAGCGTTCTCCGGAGGGCTTGAAGATCATGCTCTCCGGATCGGTGGGATCGATGCTGCCGTCGGCCCGGATGCGGGCCGGGTTGACGACGAAGATATCAAGGTGGTAGCAGCATCCTCCGCAGCGCAGGCAGAGCATGCTGCAAAATAGGGTGGACGGATTATTGTAGGTTGCGATTGCCGCAGTTTGCGTTAACTTTCAATCTCGGCAATTTGATGTCGCTTACGTCATCTCTCTTTCGAAGCGCTCGATCTTTTCTTTGTATTTCTGCTGCACGGCCATCAAAGCCGTATCAAGATAGCTGGAATCCTTTACTGCTACCTCGAAGTCAGTGAGGGCTTCTCTGTAGGCTTTCAGGTAGACATACATCATCATTAGATACAAGTTTTGCGAGTTCTTCAATTCCATGACCAACATCTGCCTGCGGTTTTATGGTTAGCAATCTGCACGAATAGCAGCAATAAATGCGCTGTATCCGAATTATATAAAGATATTTGCGCCACAATCATAAAATTTGTGAAGCCAATAATTTTAAAATAGTAACAAATGAAGTCGATCATAGTAATAGATATAAGATATGCATGTCAATAATTTAGCGAGGAGATGAAAAGGACATGAAGATTCTGGTGCCACTGGCAGATGGCTTTGAGGAGATTGAGGCCATTTGCGTCATCGACATTTTGCGGCGAGCTGAGATAGAGGTAGTGACGGCTGGGCTCAAGGATGGTCTCGCTGAGGGATCTCATAAAGTTAAGGTTCTACCAGACACGACCCTGGAAAAAATAGACTATCGGGACTTTGACGGGCTGGTTTTGCCCGGCGGCTCACCCGGATTTATCAACCTGGGAAACGACGAGCGCATCTTAAACATGGCACGGGAGATGGATCGGGCCGGCAAGTGCGTCGCGGCGATATGCGCAGCCCCCTCAGTTCTCATCAAGGCCGGAGTTCTGCAGGGCAGAAGGGCAACGGTGAGCCCGTCCGGCAAGTCCCAGGTTGCAGCCTGCGCAGATTTCAGGGAGGACCGGGTGGTTGTGGACAAAAATATCATCACCAGTCGGGCTCCAGGAACTGCGCTGGAGTTTGCGCTCAAGCTAGTGGAGGTGCTGGCTGGAAAGAAGAAGATGGAGCTGGTCAAGGCGCAGACGATGGCTGCGTGCTAGGTGGAATGGAAAATGGGAGGAAAGGGCTCTTGGGCGCACATGGTCACTTGCGGGCGCGAAAGCGAGTTCGCGGGATTTTCCTCAAACCAGCAGTTTTTTTCTCAGATATCCAGAGAAAGATTTTAATTCTTTGCAGATGATCTTGCCATTGTGAGCCAAATTGGTTAGCCAGGCTGAGGTCCATGAAATGGCATCGAGTAAAAAGGTTGGGGAGCGAAAAAAGGCAGCTGATGCCCTGGGATATGCTTTTGCGCTTCTGCCTGACAAGAC
>CAZFFD010000008.1:12851-48373 GCA_964518035.1 uncultured Methanotrichaceae archaeon
TCAGGCCTGGCAGGATCTGCACAAACTGGCTCAAGACCAGGATAGCGAAGTGCGAAGGAGTGTAGCCGATGCCCTGGGATATGCTTTTGCGCTTCTGCCTGACAAGACTCAGGCCTGGCAGGATCTGCACAAACTGGCTCAAGACCAGGATAGCGAAGTGCGAGGGAGTGTAGCCGATGCCTTGGGATATGCTTTTGCGCTTCTGCCGGACAAAGACCAAGGTTGGCAGGATCTGCATAAATTGACTCAAGACATGGATAGTGATGTGCGATGGGGTGCAGCCCTATCCTTGGGTTCTGCTTTTGCGCTTCTGCCTGACAAAGACCAAGGCTGGCAGGATCTGCATAAATTGACTCAAGACCAGCATTGGGGCGTCCGGTCGGGCGCAGTTGGTGCCTTGGGTTCTGCTTTTGCGCTTCTGCCGGACAAAGACCAAGGCTGGCAGGATCTGCACAGATTGACTCGAGACCAATATTTGGACGTGAGATCAAGCGCAGTTGACGCCTTAGGTTTAGCTTTTGCCCATCTGCCTAACAAAGATCAAGGCTGGCAGGATCTTATCAAGCTCTCTCAAGACCAGTATTGGGGGGTGCGAGAGTATGCAGTTGATGCCTTGGGTTCAGCGTTTGTCTTTTTGCCGGACAAAGATCAAGGCTGGCAGGATCTTATCAGGTGCTCACAAGATCAATATTGGGGCATGCGGTGGGTTGTATCTGACGTCTTGGGTTCAGTTTTTGTCCATCTGCTTGACAAAGATCAAGGTTGGAAGGATCTCCATAAATTGACTCAAGATCAAGATAGATTCGTACGAGGGAGCGCATGCCGAGCACTGGGTTCTGCCTTTGCCCTTTTGACAGACAAAAGCCAAGGCTGGCAGGATCTGCACAAACTCACCCAAGATCTAGAAATCGAAGTGCGAATGCATGCATATCACTCGCTGGGAAGAGCTTCAATTTACAAAGCCTCGGAATCCAACGAAAAAGATGCAATAAGATCTGAGCTGGAAGCTGCAGTGGAGTTCTTTGAGAGATCATCCCAAGAGCAGGCTTATTCAAATCCTGCTAAATTCTGCTATCCTTTTTATCGATCGTACCTGGCTCTGACCTTTCAGGAAGCACCTGAGTCAGAGGTTCAAAGATACCTTGCTGAGGCCAAAGGAGCCGTTGGCAGCTCTGAAGATAAGAAGGAGCTATTTGGAGCTGTGGAAAATTTGGCCAGGGCTCTGCAAGAGACCCAAAAGCTCAAGGAAAGATCAAGAGAGCAAATTCAAAGCGATCTTAAAGCCTATCAGTGGTATTGCAATCGAGCTGCTGAGCATATGGCAGCAGCGGAGGAAAAGGCCCCCGGTGCAGTCAAGCTGCTGAGAAAATGCAATCCGATAATTGAAGATAGGATAGTGGCTGCAATTGCTGAGATCCAGAAGGCCGCCAAGGAAATCTGCCAGGTAACCCGCGGATCGGGCACGAAATTTGAAGCGCCTGGCGCTCGAATAAATCAGGAAGCAAAGGGCCTATCTTCAGAAGATCTGCTGAAAACGTATAGGAGCAGCACAAGGATCGCCTCAATCCTAAGAGAGTTTTGCGTGTTATTGCCCAGGGATAAAAGAGGCCATGCCTGCGAGATCGTAGAAGAGATCGAATCCGAGCAGGAGCTTTCCGGCAGGCTCTCCAAGATCGAGCTGGCTCTGACATATCTCCAGCCGAATATCCGTCTTGAAGCGATTGAGTCTGCCACGACGCACAGGCTGGATCAGATAGACAAAAAACTGGATATGATAATATTCGATCTTGCAAAGATAAAAATTGGATCTGGAAATATATTTGCAAATCTGAGCATGGTGATATCTGAACTGAACAAAATAGCAGAGATTGAAGAGAGTTCTACTTTAGATCCAGAGAGCGTTTTAAAGAAATCATCTCCTCCAAACGAGAGCCAAATCGCTCTAGGAAACCTCATCGAGGCCAAGGTCTCGGAGCTGGAAGAAATCTTGAAGACAAAGGCGACGAAAGAAGACGTTCAAGTCATTCTTAATAAGCTGGAAGACCTGAAGCCATCTGCAGGATTCGAATGGTTAGGCAGAATTGCAGACTTGATAGCGATTTTCGATGCTTCGATAAAGATCTTTCAATTCCTCCTGTAGCCAAAGAACTCACTTTTCCACAGCAATCTTTCAGATCCATCCCCTCGATTCCCAGCAGGTCCATCAGCAAGTACACTGCCACTGCCAGGCGCATCTTCTGCATCATTCAGCCCTCTGGCAGGTGTTTTACAGCTTCCTCGCTCCCCTGCCTCCTTCCACGGTGGCACTGTGCGCCCGAAGGCCACCGCCGTGCGCAGGCCGACACACTCAAGCGCAGGAGGAAGACGTTGCGGCCCTGGATGCGCTGCTGCCAGCGGTGCTGGTGCGGGCCTTTCGAGGCGAGCTTTGTATCTCGCAACTCCCGCAATTCGAGCCTGATTATCATTGATCCTCACGAAAGCTCTTATTCGCACTTACATACAACCCTGATCTCCAGCAAAGTACCTCTCCTTGAGCTTTAGAGCCACGTTTACAAGCCCAATCAAGACCGGCACTTCGATCAGTGGTCCGATCACTGCTGCAAATGCCTCCTGGGAAGCGATGCCAAACACCCCTACGGCCACGGCGATTGCCAGCTCGAAGTTGTTGCTGGCAGCGGTAAAAGACAGAGCTGCAGTTTTCCCGTAGCTGACGCCCAATTTATACGCCATGAAGAAGCTTAGAGAGAACATGATCAAGAAATAAAACGCCAGGGGCACTGCCACCCTCACCACATCAAAGGGAAGCTGCACTATGTAGTCTCCCTTCAATGAGAACATAACCACAATGGTGAAGAGCAGAGCAGTGAGCGTGAGCGGGGAAATCCTGGGTATGAAGTCCCTCTCATACCAAGCCCTTCCTCTGGCCTTTATCAGCGCAAATCTTGTGATGATGCCTGCAAGAAATGGTATGCCCAGGTAAATGAAGACGCTCTGTGCTATCTGGGCAATTGTCACATCGACGGCTGTTCCCTCAGCAATTCCTAACGCGGCAGGCAAAAGCGTGATGAATACATATGCATAGACGGAATAGAACAGCACCTGAAACACTGAGTTGAGCCCCACCAAAGCGGCGCAGTACTCGGTGTCTCCGCGGGCCAGCTCATTCCAGACGATGACCATGGCTATGCATCTGGCGAGGCCTATGAGGATTATGCCATACATGAGGTGAGGCGAGTCTCGCAGAAAGATTACCGCCAGGGCAAACATCAGAACGGGTCCAATGATCCAATTCTGCACAAGGGAGAGGCTGAGAACCTTTCTATCCCGGAAGACTTGCCCAAGCTCCTCGTACTTCACCTTGGCAAGAGGAGGGTACATCATCAGTATCAAGCCGACGGCGATAGGTATCGATGTCGTGCCAATCTGCAGGCTCAAGATGAACCGGGCTATGCCAGGCGCATAATGGCCCGCGGCCACTCCAAGAAGCATGGCTGCAAAAATCCAGACTGTAAGATAACGGGACAAAAAATCCAGTCCCCGACCGACTCCGTTTGACATTCGCTATACCCCTCCCTCGAAATTTAACTTTAAATATAATATTAATTTTAGTATTATGTTATCCCCAATTTTTTGTACTTTGAGCCGGCGTCGCTTGCACTGGACTTTGCATCATCACCAATATCATTATCATCAGCATCATCCAGCACGTCCGAAACTTGATGAGCCCTCCAATCCTCCCAGGTATATATGCGAGCCTGAAATCCCATGAGCTGCAGAGCATACCAGACCAGAGACGACCGGCTGTAATCGTCGGAATAGACAACGATTGGCTTGTCTTTTTCAAGTCTGGAAAATACGGTTCCCAGATCTGTGCTGTCCTTGATCTTCTCGCCTTTGATTACATTTGATGGATCCAGAGCAGTAGAGCCTGCAATCCGCCCCTGTCCAAAATCCGCAAAGGGTCGGGCGTCTACAATTTGGGCCTTGCCGGACTTTACGTACTCGTAATCGGCAATAATGTCAGCCTTGATGTCAGGCCGGTACTCTGCTTTTGGCAGTAGCCTCTCTGTGGCCTCTTCAGGCAGTCCTGCAGCCTTCCAGTCTGCCAAGCTCCCGTCCAGAAGCTCTAGATCTTCATGGCCCAGATATCGCAGCACCAGATAGGCGAATTCAGCCTCTCCAGAGCTCTCAGAGAGTCCATAGAGAACAAGAGAATCATCTGAGGAGACACCTGCATTGCCCAGTACTTCGGCCAGCTCTTCAGCAGTTTTGAGATTGCCATCTTCGTTTATGAACCGCCTGCTTGGAATATGAATTGCATTCTTGATGTGAGACACAGCATAGTCGTTAGTATTGGAGACATCAATCACAAGATCTGAGCTGGAGACGCTCTTCATGGGCTTGAGAATCTCGCCGTTAGGGAATGATCGAGCCCGATCTGAAAGTTTTTCAGTGCTGTCTGCTGACCCCGCACCGGCGCTATTCTGGGAGCTGCCCGACGTGTCAGCGTGATCAGTTCCTGACTCGGAATTGAGAAATGCGCTGGGATCCCAGGTTCCTCCGCTGCAACTGCATCCGGCCTGTGCACAGGGAAATGAAACCATCACAGATAATAGCAATAATCCTAAAATATAAAATCTAGCCATATTTTGCCTCTTTCATAAGCTTAACCAGATTGAGCATCTCAATTACAGCGCCCTCCGAGAGCCGATATCTGGACCATCTTCCGTCTTTCCGCTCTTTGATCAGGCCAGCATCCTTGAGGATTGATAAATGATGAGATGTGCTGGATTGGGGACGGTCCACTGCGACCATGATCTCACAGACACATAGTTCGCCCTCACGCAAAAGAGAGAGGATCTTGATGCGACAGGGATCGGCCATGGCCTTGAATATCTCAGCATCGGCCTTTATCTGGGTCTCGTCAAGATTGCTCGTGATGCAGCGCAGCTTATTGACTTTGCATTCCGCCTTATCTGCGTCTCCGATCAGCCGCGTCATCCTGTTGACAGCCTCATCAGATACCTCTGCCATAGAACAATGCACCTCAGCAGCAACAGCAGCTCTTATGAGCCATCAGGTTATCAGCCTCATGCACCAGGCACGTCTCGCAAATCCTTATTCTCCCCCGAACTTTGTGAGTTACTATGAAGAGGGATTTTGCTTCTTTGTTGCATATCTCGCATTTTGCGCTGCTCATTTTCAGTCCTTCATCAACATTTCATATCCAGCTATTTCGATATATAAAATTTGCCGTCATCACTCTAATCAAATTACGTCATTTATCTTTAATTAAATAAAACTAGTATGCTTTTATGATTCAGCTACAGTTGAATTAGAATTAACAATTGAAAACGATCTTTACATTGAGAAAGGCTGTAAAAAATTGTATCCAGAACAATATTTTTAATAAGTATAGCGTTTTAGGTCATAATGTCGAAAGACTTATATCTAATAATGTCGATACGCCATTCTGCAAGAATTGCGATAACTCTGAGTGAATATCGAATCAATCATTATGGAGAGTGCATCATGGAAATCAAAAAATTACATTTTACGGTTTTTCTAATTGCCGTAATTCTTTTGGCATCAGGCATTGCTGCCCAGGGAGCCGAATATCCAGTTGGATCCGGAAATGATGATTGGTGGACGACATATCCTGACCAGTCCTCAGGAGCCGGCGAAGATGTCAATCATCCCTCATGGGTGATGGACGCATTACAGGAGAAGCCTGTGCTGATTTACGTGCATAAGTCTTGCGATTATTGCCTGCCTCAGACAAATGATGTAAAAAACATTACCGGCGAGTTCGGCAGCAGTATCACATTCTTCGAGATAAGTGCAGAGGGCACCGACTCCAGAGCTGAAGAAGCCTTGCAGGCATATGATCCCAACGGTGGAACCATGTATGTCCCGTTAACAGTTATTGTATCCTTAGCTACTGATTCAGAGGGAGAGGTCGTGCCAGTCTGGCATAGCTCCGAGGAGATCACTGGCGACACCTGGATTAGGAGTTATGTAGAGGACGCATTAACCCAATATGATGAGTTCTCTTCTGGATGGACGCCCTGAAAATGCTCAAATTCGTCAAAGCTTCCTTGATGTCGGGATGGCCGGCACCTTTTTTGATCTTTTTTGTCTTGATTTGCGCAGTCGTTCTCTCTTCATCTCCAGGACTTGCTGACAAGACAAAAGCTCCAGATTTTCAGGCAATAGATCTTGGCGGAAATAATATTAGCCTCAGCGACTTTCAGGGAGCGCCAGTCCTCTTGCACATCACCAATATCGAAAATCCCCTCTGCAGGGAGTGTGAGAATGCTCTGCAAAACCAGACGCGTCAGATCTCTCATTTAAGCGAAAAATATCCAGGCATAAAAATCGTAACACTCAACGTCCGGAAGAATCCCTACTCTAAAGACGGACCGACCCTCGCCGGACAATGGTGGGGCATCAATGTGACGTGGCCCTGGATTGAGGATTACGAGCCGTACTCCATCACAGGCAAGTACATTGACTATACTACATTGGATGGAGGTTTTGCCAACCCAACCCTGATCCTCATTGACAGAGACGGCATGGTAGCAGACCTCTATCACGTCTATCAACTGGGCAAAGGAGAGATCGACGGCATAAAAAGCGCCGAGACTCTTTACAGCAGACTGCAAGATAGTAACGCCAATGATGGTGCACCTTTTGGATTTACTGGAGATAACTCCAATCAAAAAGTAAATTATCTAGGCATGTTTGCTCTTGGAATCGTAACCTCTCTTTCTCCATGCTCCGTGGCCCTGCTCCTGGCAATGTTCTCCTATGTGATGACATCAAGGAGAAAAGAGGAGTACCTGAGAAAATCTTCCTCGGCCTCGAAGGAGGGATTTCTGATCGGAGTGGCCTTCACACTTGGAATGGCTGCAGTCTTCTTTGTGGTAGGACTCTTCCTTTCCGATGTAGGGGTGTTCATTCGCCAGGCTCAGTTCTTCGATCTGGCAGCCGGAATGCTGATGGTCATTCTCGGAATAAATATCCTTAAGCCCATTGGTGAGATCATCGAGCCGGTGCGCTCCCGCCTCTCATTGGCCCAAGAGGGCTCCCCTGCGCTATCAGGAGAGTCAACACCGAAAAAGAAGGCAATGATGGAGCGTCTGGTCCATTTTTCTATGGGCCTCTTCCAGTACTCGGCATTTATTGGCGCTTTCACTCTGGGCGTCTTCTTTGCCCTGGGCTGGGCCCCTTGTGCAGTCTCTTTGGTCTTTCCAGTTCTCATCTGGCTCATATCTCAAGATACCACTCCACTAGCCGGCGGCCTGATGCTCTTTGTCTTCGGCGTAGGCCATGGCGTTCCGGTGATTCCCATAGCCACGTTTTCGAGGGCGGTCGGAGGAAAGATTGGCGAGAGGTATATCTCTGCAGGAAAATGGGTGACCAAGATATTCGGAGCGGCGGTGATTCTGATTGGGCTCGTATATGCGGCGAGGTACATCGGATTCAAGATGTGGTAATGGGTCACAGACCTCTCGCCAAGCAGTACACTGTGACCCTTCCTGCCTGGCATTTAGGCCGTGGTAGTCGACAGCCGTAGAAAGCCCATCCTTTTAGGGGGCGAGAGCAGCCATTACAGCCAAAGGATTCTTATATTATGCATTCAATGGACGAAGTGGAGTGTGGGAAGTATATCTTTGGGCGTTTTGCTAGTGGAAGGTATAGACGTTAATCCAAAGACCGGTTTGGTCGAGATGATGCAAATGCCAATCATGAGGATATGGCATAGTTGATTTTTTGGGCCAGGCCTGATCTGATGCAACGCCATCAGATGAATTGAAAACAAATTAGTGGAGTGGGTGCTATGAAAAGAAACAGACAAGATATCATCTACGATATACTTACAATATGCATAAATGGAGCAAACAAGACTAAGATCGTTTATGAAGGAAATCTCAACTTCAGGACCACGAATCACTATTTAAACGATCTTATAAAGAGTCGCTTTATAAACAAAGAGCGGGACGAATATCATACCACGCAAAGGGGCATCAGTCTGTTGGAAAGCATGAATCTGGTCAATGCCCAGCTCTATGGACCAGATAAAATGGAGCCTGCAATCTCTTGAACAACTAAAATTGATATGCAAGACATTCGTTACATAACCTGAGCAGCGGGTGATCACATATGCGTACTAAATTTATACTTAGTGTAGGATTGCTTTTTTTAGGCATTTTGGCAATAAATTCAGCTTTGGGCGCTCCTGTGGACATGCACGCGCGCCCTAACGACATTCCACCAAATGATCCTGCACCCGGCGAAATGCCACCGGGAGAGGGGCTGTCCGGGAGCATGCTTCCGGGAGGCACCTCCAGCGCGTCGCCTTACACATTCAGCGGCAGCTATACTTTAGACGGCAAAACTGGAAAAGAGACGAATGCAAATTACACTGCAGACACTGATGACACCTCTGCAGTCTATGTGCTCAATTGCAGCAGGCTGACACTAATCAATCCGACGATCTCGACCCGCGGAAATTCTTCTTCGATGGACGCCAGCAGCTTTTATGGCCTCAACGCCGCAGTTTTAGCGGCATCCGATAGCTATGTGGAGATTACAGGCGGCAGCGTTACCACAACAGGCTCTGGCGCTAACGGCGTCTTTGCGACTGGGAAGGGCACCACCATCAACCTGACCGGCATCACAATCAACTGCACAGGAGAAGGAGGTCACGGAGTGGACGCGACTCTGGAAGGAGTGCTGAACCTCAAGGATGTCGATATCATCACCGCCGGCAGTCATAGTGCTGCAATTGCGACCGATCGAGGAAGCGGCATAATAAATGTTGACGGCGGCAAGGTCGCGACCTACGGAAGAGACTCTCCGGGAATCTATTCAACAGGCACGATATCAGTCAAAGATGCAGTTATCAGTGGCATTGGAGCTGAAGGAGCTGTGATTGAGGGCAAGAACACGATAGCTCTGACCAATACAACTTTGAATTGTGGCAAGCAAACAACCGGCGGAATAATGATCTACCAGAGCTTCTCCGGAGACGCTGAGAACGGCACAGGCAATTTCATGATGAACGGAGGCTCGATATCGTCGACAACAGGCCCGGTATTCTATATCACGAATACTGATGCAGAAATCGACCTAAATGCAGTGAATGTCACCTCTGCCTCCGGCACATTGATAAAGGCTGCAGCATCCGATCGGTTGGGTCAGTCCGGGTCCAATGGCGGAATTGTAGCCTTTACGGCAACAGATGAGGACCTGGCAGGGGATCTGGTATGCGATAGCCTCAGCATGATTGAGGCAGTACTGAGAAATGGCACGACTCTGGCCGGATCGATTGATTCCGAAGGTAAGGGCAAATTCGTCTCACTCTCTATCGATGCTTCAAGCACCTGGGAGGTTACAGGCACCTCGTATCTGGATGGACTCTACGATGGTGATGCAGGCCTGACAAATATCCACGGAAATGGCTTTACAGTCTATTACGACCCAAGCCAAAAAGCCAATGACTGGTTGGGCGCAAAGACCTACAGCCTGGCAGACGGGGGCGAGCTGAAACCAATCAATTGAGAAAGATGGTGACGAATGGAGGCACTGTTGCCTTCATTATTTTTCTTCATGATATATTTTATGGTCTAAGGCTCACATAACCTTATATTGCCCATTCGCACCTGATTGCAGGATATGAAGAAATTGGCTGTTGCTCTGCTATCGATCATCATAGTCCTCTTAGATTCCTGCGCCGGCTCAGGGGAATCTGAGAGCACAACTGCTTCATCAGATTCATTAGCTTCATTAAATAGTACCCCCATCAGATGGTTCCCGGAGATAGACCTGGCCATGCTCTCCGCTTCACCGAACACGGATTTTATAGCCAACCTGACCGCCTACCAGCAGACGACCGACTACAATTGCGGGCCGGCGGCATTGCTTTCTCTTGCCAGTTTCTATGGGCTCCCAGGAATTGAGAAAAACGTGGAGACTGAAATGAGAATAGCAAAAGAGCTTGGGACCAGGGATTTCAACTCATCTCAACCTGGAAGCAAACCTGAGGAAATGGCGATGTGGCTTGAGAAGAACGGCTTTGATGTGGTGCTTGAGTTCGAGGACAAAGGTGATGCAACTGCACTGCAAAGGCTACGCGATAACATAAAAAACGGCACTCCTACACTGGTGGAATGGATAGACCTCAGCGGGCATTGGGCAATTGCAGTTGGATATGATTATCGCAACCAAAGCGATCCCTGGGATGATATCCTGATTTTGGCAGATCCCTACGATAAATATGACGATTACTGTGACGGGTACTCATTTGTGAATGCCAACCGCTTTTACTTCATGTGGTTTGACGCTCTGTATTTCGATGACATCACCTGGCGAACAATGATAACAGCCACGCCAAAGGATGATTCAGATTGGATAAAAAATTAGGCAAAATCACTTTCTCTTTTTTTCTATATTTTCGCGCCCCTTCATCCTCGCTCCCACCAGCCTTTTCGTAGCCTCCTCTTTCGGATAGATCATCACCTCGTGGGAGTTTGCCGTCTCAATGATCCTCCCCTCATCCATGACCGCAATTCTGTCCGCGACTTTAAGAGCAATCATGAGGTCGTGGGTGATGTAAATCATTGCAAAACCCTCTGAATTTTGCAGGCCCTTGAGAAGCCGCAGAACATTTGCTGCAGTCGATACATCCAGGGATGAGGTGATCTCGTCTGCGATGAGAAGCTTGGGCCTCATGACAAGTGCCCTGGCTATCGCTACCCTTTGCCTCTGTCCTCCGCTCAGGCTTGCACAATGCCGGCAGAGGAAATCGTCGGAAGAAGAGAGTCCAACAGACTGAAGGGCCTTCTTCACAATATCGACTCTCTCGATCTCTGATTCCAGGCCATTTATATCCAGAGGCTCTTTGACTGCATCAAGCACAGTGAACCGAGAACTGGTTGAGCTGATTGGGTCCTGAAAGACGATTTGAATCCCCCCGTATGCGGACCCGAATCGATCTCCATTCATCCGATTTCCCTTGAAGACGATCTCACCTGCAAGAGACTCCATGACTCCGGCCAGCAGATGAGCCAGAGTTGACTTTCCAGAGCCTGTCTGGCCTACCACAGCTAGAACCTCGCTCTCCCGGATGCTTATTGAGGCATCTTTGACTGCATAAAGCGTCTTTCCGCTGGGCAAACGGTAACTATAATTTAATCCAGAGGCCTGCAAAAGCGTGGCTATTCCTCCCAGATGACATGCTACCTCTCGTTCACCTCTTCTTAGCCCACTGCCATCATCTGCCATCTTCAGTTCTGGTGGCTTCTCCCGGCACAGGTCGATCTTCTGGGTACATCGATTGTAAAAGGGGCATCCTGGAACCTGTCCTACAGGAGCCTCTCCTGGAATTCCCCACAGGTCTCGATAGAGGAATATGCCAGGCGTGGAATTGAATAGACCCCTTGTGTAGGGATGCATTGGATAGTCAATCATTTCGTCTGTGTCTCCCCGTTCCATGATCTTTCCAGCATACAGGACTATCAGCCTGTTTGTCACTGCAGAGAGGAATGTGATATCATGGGATATGAGAATCATGCTGCATCCGGTATCCTTTTGCAGTTTAATGAGCAGATCTCGAATCTCCATCTTGGTGAAGGCATCAAGAGCACTCGTCACCTCGTCGAGTATCAGGATATCCGGACTGCATGACAGAGCCATAGCAATGAGCGCCCTCTGTCTCATCCCCCCGGAAAGCTGATGTGGGTAGGCGTCCAGCCAGACCGGGTCAAGCCCAACGAGCTTGAACAAATTGCAGCATCTATCACTGGCCTCGGCATCATTCAGACCAAGATGCGAAGTCATGGGCTCGCCCACCTGGTCGCCCACCTTGATGACCGGATTCAAGACCTCCAGGCTGTTTTGGAAGACTATCGCTATTCTCTTCCACCTGATGGCATCCCGGTCTCGTTCCAACATGGTGACCAAATTGTCGCCCCTAAAATTTATCGACCCCGTAGTCTTCACGTTCTCTGCGAGAAGCCCCATTATGGCAAGAGCAATGGTGGTCTTTCCGCTTCCCGACTCACCGGCCAGGCCGAGAAGCTCTCCTTTCTCAAGGGTAAGGCCTATGCTGTCCACAGCACGGACCGACCTGCCGTCCAAATGATACTCAACACAAAGCTCTTTGATCTCAAGCAGTGGCGTCATGATGACCTCCTGGCTTTGAGCCTAGGATCAACGAGGCGTTCCATGTCTCTGCCGATGAATGCCAGACATAACAGGAGAGAGATCAACGCAATCAGTGGCGGCATGAGCCACCACTGCCAGTAAGGGGTGAAATAGATCGATCTGAAGCTGGTGGCATAGTGAAGCATCATCCCCCAGCTCTTCGATGTCGGATCGCCTAATCCTAAAAATGCGAGACCTGACTCAGCCACAATTGCATGCGATGATATATTGAGAATGCTGACGAAGATTACTGGTAGTGCTTCTGGCATGATATGCTTCTTGATAATGTAAGCTGGACCCGCCCCTTGAAGCCTGGCAGAAATTATGTAATGCTGCTTTTTCATGGAAAAGGCTTGGGACCTCACAACCCTAGCCGGCTTGGCCCAACTGAGGAAGACCAAGACGAGTATGACGTTTACGATGCTCGGATTGAGAAATGCGGCTATTACTATTAGCAGAGGGAAATTAGGCAGAGCCATGATGATGTCGATCGTCCGGAGCAACGCCTTGTCCCAGTTCCCTCCAAGATAACCAGCCATCAGTCCAAGGATTCCTCCACCAAGACCTGCAATCAATGCCACAGCCAATCCGATAACCAGGCTCATCCTGGCTCCATAGCAGATCTGAGACCATATGTCCATGCCAAGCTCGTCAGTGCCCAAGATATGATCTCTTCCAGGCGGCTCAAGGGAGTCTCCGGATATGGCAGAGGGCTCATAAAAGGTGATGAAGGGTGCAAATATTGCCATAAGGATGATAATAATAAGTCCTGCGACCCCCATTTTTCCAGCATTTGTGAACCTGCCGATCAAGTTCTCGGCTTTTTTTATCGAGTCTGCAATGAAATATGCATTCTTCGCAGCTTCTCTAAAAACCAGGTTAATCGAGGCTTTGATTGGGGCCTTGATTGCGGCATCCCTATCTCTCAGGAAGGATTCATAGCTCATGCTGCCTCGTATGATGCAGTTCTCGGGTCCAGGCGTTCGTAAATGATATCCACCAGATAGTTTGCAGTCAAGATACAGATAGCCATGATGAGCATGATTCCCTGGATGAGGGGGTAGTCCCTTGCTACCACTGAGCTTCGGAGAAGACCCCCAACGCCCGGATAAGAGAAAACATTCTCGACCAGAACTGCGCCGCCCATGAGCATGCCGATCTGAAAACCTACACGGGTCACTACAGGCAAGAGGGCGTTACGCAGAGCATGTCTGTGCCAGACGAGTGTATCTCCGATTCCCTTTGCTCGAGCTGTTCTGATGTAGTCTTTGGTCATCACTGTGATCAGAGTGTTTCTGGTGAGAAGGAATATGCCCGTTAGCTGCGTAAGGGCGAGAGTGAACATGGGCAGAATGGCATGATAGCCGATGTCCCAGGCGCGATCGATGAGGCTTGTGTAATGAGCAAACGGCGTTATGGCCCCAGCCAGAGGAAATATTTTCAGCTTGACTGAGAAGGCTAGAAGGATGATGAGTCCCAACAAGAATGACGGAATCTCAGCAAAGCTGATCAGGCCAATAATGAGAATCTTGTCGGTCGCCGTTTCCCTGTGCCGGGCCGAGAAAAGGCCTAAAAGGATTCCCGCGGATGTGCTGATGATGGTGGCTCCGATCACAATCAATGCCGTCCAGGGCAGACGAGTCCATATAGCCTCAATTACCGGAACCTTGTAGTAGATGCTCTCTCCAAGGTCGCCCCTGGCTATAGAGCAAATGTAATTGATGAACTGTTCATAGGCCGGCCGGTCAAGGCCATAGTAGCCGATGAAATACTGCCTCTGCTCTTCGGTGAGAACAGATATGACCTCGTTTTCCTGATCGGCAGATAGAATGAGAAAGGGGTCGCCTGGCATCATCCTGGGCAGGAAAAAATTCAGGATAAGAATGAGAAAAAGGACTGTTGCATACTGCAGCAACATGCCCTTTCTGTCCTTACGCCTCATCTTTGGGCGATCTCCCAGACCATCATGCCGGTAACGCTTTCGGTTGAAGAGTGGTACATGCCATTTTCCGCCTTCTCTTCAAAGTATTTTTTCATGCGGTTCTTCATGTCATCATCTATATCTTTGCTACCGCTGAAAAATCCGGATACTGTATCAACCATAGAGTCTGCGGTTTCGTCGCTCGTCCAGGTATTTCCGGAGAGTTTCATGATAGGACGGTAGCCCATGCTGTACAGATACATGAACGGGAGGTGAAAGCCGTTGCCGCCTGCATCACCATATTTTTCATTAAAGAGAATCTGATACAGCTCGTAGTATGAGGCATCCCATTTCCTGGAGACGAAGTTGCTGTAATAGCAGACTTTTTTAGAGGCCTGCATCATCTTATCGAAGGTTTCCGGGCCGTTGATGCCTGGTGTCATTGAGGCCAATACGAGATCAAAGCGACCTCTGAAGCCCAGGGCATCGATATCGATATCGCTCCAGGCGGAGAGAATGGTTTGAGACATGGCGACCTCCTCTTCACGAGCCCTTTTTTCTAGCCTCTTCATCATCTCTACAGATATGTCCAGAGCTGTGACCTTTGCCCCCATTTTTGCCAGGGGGATGGCCAGGCTTCCAGGGCCGGAGCCTATGTCCAGGACTTCTGCACCTTCAAGCGAGAGGCCTGTGCTCTTGATCATGTCGAAGATCTCTGCAGTCCTCTTCTCCCGTCTATCTCCCTTGACATTGCGGGCGAAGCCTTCGGCTCTTTTATCCCAGAAGAGGGCGGACTGGGGGCCGCTTTTCCTCTTCGAGGTCAAGCTCTTCCACAGCTCCGCCAGACATTCAGTGTTATTGCAGTTCATGCTATCATCATCCATGCAGGATCAATTCCGAATCTCGCTGCGATCGAGGTATGAGAGCTTGCTGTGGGTCATTTCGTGGTGGTCGAACATGTTCATCCAACCATCGTAGACAGCAGGACGATAGGCATTGTAGCTGGCTGTGTAGTAGAGAGGAATACTCGGGACCTCTTCTGCCAGGACATCCTGAAGCTCGTAGATGATTTCCTTTCTCTTCTCGGTGTCAGTCTCGCTCAATTGTGCCATGCAAAGCTCGTCTACCTTATCGTTCTGGTAACCGATGAGAGGTCGTCCGTGGCTTGCTCCCACTATTCCGAAGGCTGCTCCGCAGAACTTGGTTCTCAGGTAGTCTGCATCAGAGCCCCATCCACCGTAGCCGTTGATGCCTATCTCGAAGTCGCCTTGGGAAAGTTTTGAGTCACGGGACTTGCTCTCGATTGCCTGAAGGGTAACATCAATGCCTGCTTCCTTGAGGCGTTCCTTGATCAGCTCGCCAATCCTTGCCTGGTCGCTGGCTAATATCACATTGAAAGAAAGCTTCTGGCCGTCCTTGTCCATGATGCCGTCGCCATCAGAGTCGGTCCAGCCTGCATCAGCCAAGATCTCTTTGGCCTTTTCGGCATCATGCTCGTACTTGGGGACGTTCTCGTTGTACCAGATATGGTCCTGAGGCAGAATTCCCATGCTTCCTGGCTTGCCCGCTCCTCTTCCTATCTTGTCCACAAGCTCCTGCCTATCAATTGCATAAGCAAAAGCTTGCCTGATAGCCTTGTCACTGAGAATAGGGCTCTTGTTCATGTTGAATGACAGCTCATAACCCCAGATGGCCGGCTGCTGGAAGACGTAGACCTCAGGGTCGCTCTTGAACATGTCAACCAGATCAGCAGAGAGGCTTACGAAGTCTATCTCTTTTTGCTGGAAGGCCACGGTAGCATCGCTCACGGGTATGAACTCGATATTTTTGACCCTCTGCTTCGGTCCCCAAAAGTCCTCATTGGCTGTGAACTTGTATGTGCCGTGCTCTTTACTGTACTCTGCGAGCTTGTAGGGTCCGGTACCGGTGACGGCCTCAGGAGACTCGAACTTGTTTGGATCGGATTCATCCTTGTAAATGTGCTCAGGGATTATTTTCACGGATGCAATCTCATCGAGGAACGGAGCGATGGGCTGAGTAAGCGTGAATTTAATGATATGATCGTCGATGACGTCGATTTCAGAGACTGATGAGAGGTCATAGGATGATGCAGGCGGATGCTCTTTTTCATAATCGATGGTGAATTTGACATCGTTAGCTGTAAATGGCTCTCCATCCTGCCACTTGGCATCGTTTCTCAGGTGGAAAATATATTCTTTGCTGTCAGAGCTGATGTCCCAGCTTTCCGCGAGCCAGGGTATTAGTCCTTGATCATCCTTTTCTATCAGGCTGTCAAATATGAGGTTCATCTTGTAGATTCCGGGGCCCCTTGGATAATGCATGAAGGGCGTCGGGTATCCCGAATCCCCGCCGCTTAGGTGGATGGTGTCAACGATCTCCGGGGATTTGGCCTGAGGGGAATCTGACTCGGCAAGACAGACCGAGCAGAAGAGGGCTATGCACAGGCAGGCAATTGCTGTGCCTGCAACGATTCTCTTTGCGTATTCGGATATCCTTTGAATTCCAATTCCTCCTAGAAATATCTTTTTGTGTGAAATTTTCCAATCATGCAGAATTTCAGAGAAAACCTCCGTTAGAGAGACAACCTAAAGAGGGCTGCGTTCGGTTAACCATATCAATCAGCTCAATCATCGGCATTCCCTTTGCAGACATAATTGAAGATCTGGGCAATATTAATACTAATAACGCACGTAAGATAGCTATTTGGTTATTAACTTATCTATAACAAGTGTTATCAAATTTGAATTGCATTGGAAATAATTAATCTACAACGGAGAACCTTACTGAAAAATTGAGAGGCATTCTTATGCTTATCTTCAGAGATTTTTTGATTCTAACCGCAAGAGCCAAATAACCTATCGATGCATATTATGGGTGATCATGAAGCTCAAGATCAAGATTACGGGTCCCAAAGTCCATGATGTAGGCTATAGATACTTCCTTATGAACATGGCTATGTCTAATAGGATCAGGATGTTTGAGGCTCATAATACAGAAAGCGACAGCAATCAAGAGGTCCTTGTTTTTGTTGATGGTGAAGACAAAGCCGTTGAAGCATTCTGTGCCTAGCTAAAACCAAGCGGCCTGCTCGCTCCGAGTCCTCAAATATCGCCTTTGAGGAATTCGATGGAGATATAATGAAGATCGGAGAATATGCTCAATTCTGCTCTACAGTCCAATTGAACAACGCAATCCCGGTACTCCTCGATATGAGAGACGATCTCAAGGAGATGAAAGGCGATATTAAAGCCGTGAGAAAGAATACGGATATGATCCCTCAGATTAGCGAAGATATCAAGGAAATGAAGACTGATATCAAGGAAATGAAGACTGATATCAAGGAAATGAAGGAAGATCTCAAAGGCTTGAGAGATGATATTCAACCCGGCTATGGCACGAGCTTCAGACAAGTACAATCTGATGTCAGAGCAATAAAGCAACAGCTAGGGATGTTGTAGATGGCTGCTGATCAAAAGTCCTGTCCATTCATGGCCGGGAAGGGGTGCCTCATAGAGGGCTGCATGGCCTGGAGCGAAGGAAGATGCATTCTGATTTATGGAGCAGGAGGAAGCCCAAGTCCTCTTGATCAGAAATTGAGAAACGCTGCGCCGCTGATGTACAGGTCGCTATTGGATCTGGTGAGGATCATGGAAGATGTGTCGAAGGATTGCGGCAAGTGCGGCCCTGAGCTGTGGAACTATGCCCAGGAGGTCAGACTAAACCTGCTTGACGAGCTGATCAAATCTGAGCTGGCAGAGGCAGGAATAAATTATAAATGAAGGCCTTATTTTTAGCAGAAGAATGGTCTGAAATCCATTAGACGTGGCGACATTTCGATGAAAAAAGGTGGTAGGTTTTGGAGTAGATCTCCAGATAGACTTCCTGTACCCGGATGGGAGTCTCTGCATTCCTGGCGCAGACGAGATAATAAGAAACATAATTAAAAATTTAATATCAGGGAGATCATCCTCGTGAGCTTTAACCCGAGAATATTCTTCTCGAATGGCAAAATCTATGAGCGCTCTATATGTAAATAATATTATGTAACTATTTCGATTAATTAGTTTTTCGAAATCCTTGCTTCTGCTAGAAACAATAGACTAACCATAAGATATATTCTTCTTTTCTCTCAGCCATCTAGTCAGCATCTCCTCCAGTTCCTCTTTTCTCACCGGCTTAGCAATAAAATCGTCCATCCCTGCTCTTATGCACTTCTCTCTGTCACCAGACATGGCTGATGCAGTCATGGCAATGATTGGAATATTGGGAGTGAGGACCATCGAGCCCTCCTGGCGAATGCGTCTGGTGGCCTCGAAGCCGTCCATTTCAGGCATCTGGCAGTCCATCAATACCAGACTGTACGGTATAAGCTGCAGGGCGTTAATTGTTTCCTGACCATTTCCCACGATATCCACCTCATAACCCATCTTTTTTATAATTGCCTGCGCCACCTTCTGGTTAATGAGATTATCCTCTGCCACAAGGATTCGAACACTATCGTAGGACTCTTCCAGCGTGTCCTTTTGGGTGAATTTTTCTGAATAGAAATTGTTTTTTTTGTTTTTTTTGCTCTCCCAATTGGCACTTCCCGAGCATCCCTTACACAGAGCTTTAAAATTGGCCGTAAACCAGAAGGTAGATCCCTCGCCTTCCTGGCTTACTACTCCAATCCTACCACCCATCAGTTCAGCCAGCTGCCTCGATATGGCCAGTCCTAGACCAGTGCCGCCGTATTTGCGTGTGGTTGAGCTGTCCACCTGAGTAAAAGGAGAAAAGAGGATTTTCACCCGATCCTCAGGAATACCAATTCCAGTATCGCTGACCGAAAAACGGAGAGTAACATCACAGTCCTTCATTCTGCAAGATACATCGGATTCACGAGCTGAGTGCAAGACCTCAGTCGAAGGATAAATCAGGCAGACGTGAACCCCAATCTTCCCTTTCGAGGTGAACTTAACTGCATTGGAGAGCAGGTTTACGATAATCTGTCGCAGCTTTCCTTGATCTCCTAAGAGATGCAAGGGAACGTCTGAGTCTATCGATGAGCTGAGGTCGAGTCCTTTCTCCGAAGCAGTTGCAGCCAGCAGGCTCTTAGCTTCCTCCAGAGTAGAGGATAGATCGAAGTCAAGAACCTCAAGGTCCATCTTTTTTGCCTCCAGCTTGGAGAAATCCAGTATGGTATTGATAAGAGAGAGAAGAGACTCGCTGCTGATGCGAATGATTTTGGCGCATTCGAGCTGCTCGGCATCAAGCTTTGTGTCCATAAGTAGCCCAGTCATGCCGATTATGCCATTCAATGGGGTACGTATCTCATGGCTAACATTGGCCAGAAACCTGGATTTCGACCTTGCCGCATCTTCCGCCTCTTCTTTGGCCAGGATCAATGCCTCTTCCGCCCTCTTCAGCTCGGTAATATCATCGAAGATCATGCAGAACCTCTCCGGTGTCTTCCAGGGGCGGTAGACATGACAATGGCAGTATTTTCCTGTCTCTTTGAGAAATACATCAAATGTAACCGGCTCTCCAGTCATAACCACACGGGCATAATTGTCCATCCATGATGGATCTGTTTCCGGCCAGACCTCATGCACAGTTTTTCCCAGAACATCATGAGACCGCACCCCTGTGAGGGCTTCGTAGGCATCATTGATGTATTCAAAATGATAGCTGACAAACCTCCCTTGGTCATCGAATACCGATTTGCAGACCACGAAGGCATTCATCATGCTGCGCAGCATCCATGCTAGCTCCTCGGATCGTGACCAGATCTGCTCTCTTGCACGTCTGCGCAGAGTGATATCAGATTGAGTGCAGATGAAACGCAGCGGTCTGCCGTCCTCTCTCCGATCCATTACCTTTCCTCTATCCAGAATCCATTTGTAGCTGCTATCTTTCTGGAGGATGCGGTGCTGATCATGATAGATGGGTGTTTCAGCTAAGAGGTGCCTCTCCAACTTATATAGACATGTATCCCGATCATCTGGATGAAGGCGTGAGCGCCATTCTTCAAGCGAGTCTCCGATATCCTGCGGATCATACCCCAGCATAGCGATCCATTGGGGTGAGAAGAAGACTCTGTCTGTCTCGATATTCCAGTCCCAAACACCGATGCCGGTGCCTTCAAGAGCGAACCTCCAGCGTTCTTGGCCATCTTTCTTGGCGGTATCTCGTTCTTCTCTTCCAGGGAGCATGCTGGTAATTCCAAATAAACTTGTCCTGCCGTCTTGCAGCTTTTTGGCACGGCACCTGGAACGGACCCAGTGCACGCTGCCATCAGCCTTTTCCAGCCTATATTCCAAAGAGCATTCCCTGTCAGGAGTTAGAAGGACATCGAAAAAGAGCCGCTGCAAAAGAGGCAGGTCAGAAATGTAAACATATTCAAAATATTTTTCGAATTTATTTTGAATGCTCCCTTCCGGCAGGCCTAGCATTCTGTCCGCAACCGGGGAGATATAGGATCTGATATGCTTTCCAGCGGAATCGACGTCAAACTGCCAAAGGACATCAGGAATGCATGATATCAATGAAGATAGATACACCTCATGATCGTCAGCAGATGCTGCGTCCTGTGTCTCTGTCTTCCTGAGATCATTTCTTGCTTCACTATTGCCGCGCATTATTTATCACTGAGATTATCATTAAAACGCAACTCATGAGATCAACGTGGCGAATATTGGTTTCTCTTTCACACGTCAATTGCGCTGTCTAGTGTTGTAAATGTAATTAGTAATAAATCTTTTCACTAATTTCATACAAAGATGTTTGATAAATATAATCGCTGTTTTCTGGGAGCTTCATTGCCAAAAAATCCAGATATTCCCTGTGCAGCTCCTCAGGATTCTGATCACACACTGTGCATTTGGAAGGGCGCGTGGCGAACCTAAGCCAACTCATCGATGTTTTGATTTTTGCTCAGAGCCATGCGATGACGGCGCTCCGATACCCAGCGATCTGGCCAGGTCCCGGAGGTCTTTTTTTCCGGACTTTCTGGCTCTGGTTTTTCTTGGAATTTCTGCTTCATTGCTATCCTTCTTGCCGAATGACGTCGCTTTGGCCAGCAGAGGCTTCTTCAGGTTCCACTCAGCTACCTTTTTTTCAATGATTTCCCGGCCTTCGCTCGCATTCGCCAGGATCAGCTCCAACTTCACCCAATCCGGCAAAAAGCTGCGGACTCCTGCCTGTCCCTCTTCAGAGAAACGGCGGTCGCAGAACAGGAGGACGCCTCTCTCAGATTCTGAGCGGATGACCCTTCCTGCCGCCTGCAGTCCCCGGTTAATTGCGGGCAGAGTATAGGCGATCAGCATGCCGTTGGCCTGGCCATATTTTTTGGTGTAGTAGGCGTTGATCTCCTTTTGAATCTCGTTGTAGGCTGCGAGAGGCAATCCGACAACTGCTACGCCGTTTAATGCCTCGCCCCTGTAATCGATTCCCTCTGCCAGCTTTCCGCCGCACACGCCGGTCAGGACGCCACCCCCCCGTTCGGCCAGTCGGAAGAACTCCTTGAGTAGATCAGGAACCTCATCGGCGCTCCTGGGCTCGACACACAGCTTCTTTGACGCCTTACGACAGGATGCCAGGCATACATCTCTGTAGGCGTTCATCATCGGGTAAGAGGTAAAGAAGATTGCCACGTTTCCTGGAACGCATTCAATTATCGACCTGATATGCCCTGAAATCTCTTCTCGGTTGTCAGAATCCTCTCGAATCTCAAGTTGACTCGTGGCCTTCTTGGCAGCCAGAAGCAGACGGTTCTCTGCAGGAAATGGATTTGGCAGGTTCAGCTTTGTTGCCATGCTCTCTTCGCCCAGACAGTACAGCTCATAGGCCTCCAGAGGAGAGAAGGTGCCTGAGAGCATGATGGTGGCGTTGATGTTGTCGGTGATGCGCCTGATATTGGCGGCAGGATCGATGTTGTTGACCTCCAGGCGGGCAATTCTCTTTCCTGCTAAGCCGGTAACAATGATCTTTCTCTGGTAGGATGGATCTCTCTCTGCAGTCTCAACATCATGAAGAAAGAGCAGCACAAGAGCAAGGCTCGGCTGGATGTCTCCCTGCAGATTCTCCCGATCTCCCTCGGCCAAGTTGAGGTCTGCTACAGCCACTGCGACATCTGAGAAATTGGAGAGTGACTCCTCGATGCTGTCCAGTCCATCATAGAGAAAGGATCGGAATAGATCTGCGTCCAGGAGAGCTTCACCCTCAGTCATCCTCTCTTGCCTGCTTGATATGAATCTCCTAAGTCGGGGCAAAAGGAGGCGAATGACTCTGATTCCCTCCCGTCTCCAGGAGGCCTTTTCTTTCGTCTCATCCAGCCGGGCCTGGCCGAGGCTGCCCTCGAACTTTTCTACCTCTCTCTCTGCCAGATCGATCATGCGCATTGTGAGGTGGCGGGAGTTCATGGACCGTACCGCATCTCCCAGGTTGTGGGCTTCATCTATGATCAGCGTAACCTTGTCCGACTCCATCTCCAGCCATTGAAAGATGATATCTTGGAAGTCCGGGGAGAAGAGGTGAGAGTAGTTCATGATCACAATATCGCTGTTCTTGGCATAGAGGCTCATGATCTCATATGGACAGATGCCCTGGCAGGACTCCTGAAGGCCTGAGGGTGGCGTGACCCTCTTCTTCAGGTCCTCTACCACATCCAGGGCTCGACTGGACCGCCTGAAGTGGACCGTACCGTTCAGCTCGAAGCCCTCTCTGCTTCTCAGGTAATAGGGACAAAATGTTCTGTAGCCTGGCTCCTCATCAGGAATGCTGTCGGCTGATGGATCGTAGATGCTGGCATTACTCTTGCTGATACGGGCTGAGACATAATTTTTGGTCCATTCTCTCAACCTCGCACAGCCGGCATAAACGCTCTCCCCGCGAAATTCCTCCTCCAGGGGGCATATCCTCTGTTTGCCAACCATGTAGGCGATCTCCGGCTTGTGTCGGGTCTTCGACCAGATCTTGTTGATCTCATCGATGTAGATATCAATCTGAGAGACTGTTCTCACAGCTACTACAATCTTTCCAGATGCTGCTGCCAGCGCCGCGCAGATAGAGCTGGTCTTTCCGGTTCCTGTGGGCGCATCTATCATCAGAATGCCATGATCTCCATTGCTCACAGTATCGTAGACCGCGTCCAGCATCCTGTCCTGGTAGGGCCGGAGGGACTTGTAAGGGAAGTAATCCAGGTACACGAGAGGAGGATTGAAACTAAGAAGAGATAAATGCTCGCCAAAAGATCTAATTCAACCGACCTCCAAACCAGGAGCCAAATGGACTGCCCAGAATCATCTGAAAAGCCAGACGGCCCCAATCTCTCAGACAGGGATACTTCTGTTCTCGATCTATTTCATCCTGTTCTGCGGGATTGGTGGCTTGCCTCATTCTCAGGTGCAACGTCTCTTTTCACGATGCCTCAAAGAGAGGCTGTGCCCCTCATCCAGCAGGGCAAGAATGTGCTCATCTGCTCTCCCACAGGCTCAGGCAAGACTCTCTCTGCATTCATCTCCATCATAAATCAGCTCCTGGTCATGGCTGCCGGCGGCAATCTAGAGAACACGGTCTACTGCCTCTACATCTCTCCACAGAAGTCCCTTGCCAATGACATACACAGAAACCTTGAGAGGCCACTGGCAGAGATGAAGGCCTTGGCAGAGGATCGGGGGCTCGTCATGCAGGAGATCAGGCACTCCATCCGGCACGGGGATGTCTCGGCTCAGGAGAGGGCTAGAATGCTGAAGAGGCCGCCGCATATCCTGAACACCACGCCGGAATCGCTGGCCATCCTGCTCAGCTCGCCTCGGTTCCGGGAGAAGCTCGCAACAGTTCGCTGGGTGATTGTGGACGAGATCCACTCCCTGGCGGCCTCGAAGAGGGGCGTGCACCTCTCTATCAGCCTTGAAAGGCTGGAAGAGCTGAAGAGTGAGATAGAGAACTGGAAAGAGAGCAAAAGAGAGAACGAGATAGATAAAGATGGCAAAATAAAACGCCAGCCGTCATCCGATCCGGCATCTGGAAGCTTCGTTCGCATCGGCTGTTCGGCAACTGTTGAGCCTCTTTTAGAGGTCGCTGACTTTCTAGCAGGCAACTGCCGAGAGGTAATGGTTGTTGACTGCCGCTTCTCCCGGCCTCTCGACCTCCGTCTGATCTGTCCTGTGTCCGATCCCATCCTGACCGACCAAAATGAGGTTTCCCAGCGGCTGTACGGGCTACTGCACCGTCTCATTCAGGATCACAGCAGCACTCTTGTCTTCGCCAACAGCCGGAACGGGGCCGAGAGGGTGCTGAACAATCTGAGGCAGCGTTACCCCCAGTTTTATAATGATGAGAACTCCGCCTGCCACCACGGATCTATGGGCCGGGAGGGACGGATGGATGCTGAGAGGCGGCTCAAGCAGGGAATTCTCAAGGTTGTCAGCACATCTACCTCCCTTGAGCTTGGGATAGACATGCCCAGCATCGATCTGGTGCTTCAGATCGGTTCGCCAAAGTCAGTGGCCGCCCTTTTGCAGCGCTTTGGAAGAGGCGGGCACCGGCTGGATCAGGTGGTCAAGGGCAGGATTATCGTCCTTGATCGAGAGGATCTCATCGAGTGCGCAGTGATGCAGCAGAGGGCAAAAGCCGGAATGGTCGAGCGGATTCATATTCCGAAAAATGCCTTGGACGCGCTCACTCAGCATTTGGTGGGCATGGCCCTTGAGAGGGACTGGATGATCGATGAGCTGCTGGCAGTTGTGCGAAGGTCCTACTGCTACAGTAGCCTCAGGAAGGAGGATCTGGTGAGCTGTCTACTGTATCTTTCATCAGCGCACAATGAAATGCAGGAGAGGCATATCTATCCCAAGATCCGATATGATCCAAAGACAGGAACTGTATCCAACCAGGGCGGAAGCTCCCGCATGATCTACTACACAAACTCAGGAATGATACCCGACCAGTTCACATGCGATGTTCTGACGAGAGCTGGAGCCTGGGTGGGACGGCTGGACGAGAGCTACATCGAGAGGCTGGAGCCGGGAGACGCATTTTCTGTGGGCGGGCGCGGCTATTCTTTCTGCTACCGGCGGGGCGGAAAGATCTATGTAGATCCCTCCGGGGGCAGGCCGAGCATTCCCATCTGGTCCTCAGAAAGGTTGCCGCTCTCTTATGATCTGGCAAAGGCCACTCTCTCGTTTAATGGAGACCTGCTCTGGATGATGAAGAGCCGCAGAGGTCAGAATGAGGATGAAGGCAAGAACGAGGCTACTAATGTCGGTAAGGATGAAGACAAGGATGCTATCCTGTGCTGGCTTGAGCGGCAGTACGACATGGACGCGAACAGCTCCAGGATCATTTGCGAGACCTTTCGCCAGCAGGAAGCCTTTTTGGGCGAAGACGGAATTCCAACTCACACGAGGCTTGTGGTGCAGGAGAGCCTGGGCTGGCAGGCAGGTCGCAGGGCTTTTTTCGTCATGTCAGGCTACGGACTGCGCGCGAACGAGGGGCTGGCCAGGATGACTGCATACCTCCTCTCCAGGCAGAGGATAAGCGACATATTCCTGGCCGCCTCCGACTCAGGATTTGTCATCACTGTCCCGGAGACAGCAAAAGCGAATTTGCGGGCTGCATTGAACTCCATCCGGGAGGAGAACTGTGAGGATCTGCTTTACCGGGCGCTGCAGAACACGAGCATCCTGAAAAGCGTCTTTCGCATCAATGCCACTCGATCCTTCCTGATATTGAAGAGCTACAAGGGGCGGCAGAAGTCAGCCAGAAGGCAGCAGTTTGATGCAGACATGCTCATCGGCCTGGCCGGAAAAATCGAGGATTTTCCGGTGCTGCGGGAGAGCTTCAGAGAGATCATCGAGGATCGGTTTGAGATCGAGAACATCAGGGAGGTTTTGAGGGGCCTGGCCTGTGGCGAGATCGAGCTGGTCATGAAGGCCGAGGCAACGCCCGGTCCTATGGCCTTTGAGCTGGCCCTTCTTGGCCTGCAGCCCGAGGAGAGGCGACAGCGACTGAGGGAGATGCAGAAGCGAGTGCTGGAGAGGATTGGCCAAAAAGCTCATCAGCAAGATCAGGCAGGTCGGAAGTTATCAGAGAAAATTTGAGGTAGCCAAAGATCTTCGGACTGGGTCTTGATCTCAACGCCGCAGTCATTTCTCTGGCGGGCTCATCGTCTCTCATGAAAAGCGGCTGCTTTACATGGAGAATAAGAGCCGCCGCATCAGATATCCTTGAACTCCAAAGCTTCTCAGTCCGGCAGTCTACGGCGATCCCAGAGCCCACGATTTTGCGGCAGTTGGGTGAGCCGCATCGGCATGAGATCTTCCAGGGAAAAGAGCTGTAGAACAGGCCGTAATCAATTGTGATCTCTTCGCCCTCTTTGATATCTTTGACGGCAATATCGCAGTAGCGACCATCTACAAACATGGATAAAATATTTGCATCACAACTGTGGTTGGCGTCCCCCTCCGCTGCGATCCAGTTTCCAAATTCGTCTTCGACGCCGAATTTGTATAATTTTTCTTTCTGGCAATCCGGCAAATTCGGGAATTGCTTTTTGCTCACATAGACATCATCACTACTGTAATAAAAAACTATAGTTCCTTTGGGTATCGGCTCTCCGGCAAATAGGCCAATGCCCTCTATGCTGCTCTGATCTTTGTAGATTTTCGGAAGGTACACAGCAGGTCCTCATCACACAATTATGAGAGATGAAACAAGACGATATATGAGGGTTTCTGTGAGGGTCCCGATATGTAGAGTCCTAATAGCTTGGCATTTATATACACATGCACTTCAAGGATATATGGGCAAGGGCTGAAAGAGGAAAGTTATGAAGGCGTTTTCCAGGCGTCTGTGAGCAGCCTTCAGCTCGATGAAGAGTAGAGGAATGCCGTTAACAAATCCCACCAGATCGGCACGGCGCTTGTAGAGCTCACCTGTGACCCAGAGCTGAGATGCCAGGAAGTAGTCGTTGTTTTTAAGAGTGCTCCAGTCTATGATCTGCACATTCTCTGTCTTCTCAATGCAATCCACCTGGTAGGAGACTTTTGCACCATTTTTCAGCAGGCGATAGCCCTCCTGGCTGGCCCTTGCCGAACCGCTCATAAAAGCAGTTGGCAGTCTGCCAGCCCAGAGCAGAGAAAAGTTCGATGGCCGGCTGCTCGATTATGCTGTCTTCGGAATAATCGCCGTACTCACTGCTCGTTCTTCTCTCCGCCCTGAACTATTGCCGATAAGCTGCCGATGTATTGCCGATATTTTGCCGATAAACTATAGGACCTGGCGCGGCGGGATGGATTTGTTATCTCCAGCCATCCGTCTTCCACCCAATCCTTTAGAAGGTTTCTGGCCATGCGCTCGGAGAGGCCCAGTTCGGAGGCCACCTGGGGAGCGGTGATGGTCTCTTTTCCGGCAAAGAGGCCGAGCACCACCCTTGCCCGATGATCGAGGCGGCGCAGATCATCCGGCTCGTCCTCTAAGCCCTCCACAGCGCATTTTTGGGCGCTGAGCCGGACGGCCTCAAAGACCGCTGCTAGGGTGGAGATGAAGTATTCCAGCCAGGGCGTCAGATCGGCCTCGCCTCTGCCGAAGTAGTAGTTGTGATGGGGATGGACGGTCAAGGCCCGGTAGTAGCCCGAGAGGTCGCGGGCGTGGTGCTCCTCCAGGGAGAAGAAGCCGTTCAGGCCGTAGCCGCCTTTGTGCAGGATGAATGTGGCCAGAAGGCGGGCTGTCCTGCCGTTGCCGTCGTAGTAAGGGTGGATGGTAACAAACTGGTAGTGGACCAGGGCGACGATGAGGGGGACGGGCAGCCCGGATTTTTCCGCTTCGGCGGCCCAAGCTACCAGAGAGGCCATGAGGGCGGGGACGTCCTTTGCCTCCGGCGGCAGGTAGATCAAAGCGCCTGTTGAGCTGTTCTTGATAGCATTCTGGCCCTCCCGGTAGGGCGTGGGCCTGGCCCGGGGGCCGACCTCAACCAGAGCGTGCAGCCTTTGGATAAGCTCCTCGGTGAGAGGCTTTTTCTTTTCCGCCCACTCCTCAACGCGCAGGAGGGCGCTCCAATAGTTGCGAACCTCGGAGACATCCCGCTCCCGATCGGCGATTTGCAGCTTTGCATCGACCATTACCGCCTTTGCCTGGGACATGGTGAGACGGTTTCCTTCAATGTAGGTGGAGTAGTGTACCGCCCGCACCCGAGCGTGCGCCCGAAGCTCGGCCTGCGCCGAAGGCGCCAAAGGCGTGTGGTCCACTAAGGCGCGGGCTGCCTCTATCTGCATCAGGCCGCGGGCGATTGAAGGAGTGATGGAATATTTTGGTGTCCAGGTAGAAAATGAGCTGCCTTCGATCATTTGATATACTCGACGTTTTCAACATCCTCGAATTCTTGATCTCCTGTGAGGAATCGGATATTCAGTCTCTTTGAGCATGCATAACCAAGTGAGTCTATTAGCGAGAGTTTTTTGCCGTTCTTATTGGAGAGCTTCCTGAATTCAGAGGTATTTAGGTAGTCCAGGTCCCCAGGATTGAATATTTCGATCTTGCTTCGCAAAATTGGCAGTATGCCGGATGCATGAGTTCTGCCAAAATCACGATAAAGAGCATAGGTATCGGCAAATAATCTAGTCATTGATCTCTCTCAGCTCATCCTTTAAGGATTGTGAGTTTACATCCCAGCCCTTCAGGATGCCAAAGATAGACCGCTTCCTTATTTCTATATCCACTTCCTCTCCCTCTTTTAGATCAACCTTTTCAAGAGGTCTAAGGAGGCTATTCTGGTATATCGCTTTCACAATCATCCTTGCACCAGAGTTGAATTGTATTATTAGGTTAAATATTTGCGCCAGCGAGGAAGACGCGCAGGCCGCATGCTGGCGCGGGCTGCCTCGATCTCTCATCAGGCCGCTGGCGATGGTGAGGGGTGGGAGTGAAACGGGCGATGAAATCTGCATACTTGAGAAAGATCAGGCCGAGCACGGGTAGAGAGTACTCTGAGGCTTTCAGCTTGGAGTTGGCTCGAAGTTCATCAGCTGCACCCCAAAGGCGCTTCTCGATATCGTTGTGGTTTCCCGGCACTATTGTTCCATCCTTGGCATATTTGACTTGTCGAGCGTTGTCTTTACCTAATTGGCCTACAATTTATACTGCTTGCCCTCCTTTACCTTGAAGGCTCCCCGCCAGCGCAGCCTCTCAGTCCCGCGGTGAATTATGTTCGGCTACTCCCCAGTTGTAATGACGAGCTGGCCGCTGTGGACAGAGTGGCAAATGCATCCAGTACCTCCGCCGCGGCCCTCGTGACCTCCAGCTCCGCCGCATACTCCACCCTCCATCGGCCTGCTGAAGCCTCACCCTCTCCCCCCTGCAATGCTTCCATGAAAAGTCTTCGGGAATCTTCATGTTTGCGTTGATTTGATATCATTAGGACTTAATAATAGCCGCAACTCATCGAAAAATATTTATCGCCTTAAGAAAATCAGAGATCAGGCGATTTTGTGTCACCGACGATTAAGGAAATAACTCAGGAGGGAATGAAGTCTGCTGTCCAAATGCTCAAGATAGCAGTTGTGCTTATCATTGCACTGCTGATACTTGGAACCGTCTTCGGCTCTCTTTATATTGTGGACTCAGGTGAGAGGGGCGTTCTCCTGACCTGGGGCAAGGTTGAGCTCAAGGCCGTTGAGCCGGGGCTGCATTTCAAGACCCCCTGGATGCAATCAGTGCAGATCTTCGACGTCAAGACCCAAAAATATGAGACCGATGCGATTGCTGCTTCACGCGATCTTCAGACCGTGAGCACGACCATCGCAGTGAACTATAACCTCCTGCCTGAGGCGGTTCCAATCATTTATTCGGAAATTGGCCTCTCATTTGCAGAGAGGGTCATCCAGCCTGCCGTCCAGGAAGTCGTCAAGGCCAGCACAGCCAAGTTCAGCGCCGAAGAGCTGATCACAAACAGAGCTGCCGCAAAGGACATGATTCAACAGATGCTCACAGACAGGCTCGCCAGGTCTCACATCGTCGTTGTTGATACTGCAATCATCAACTTCGAGTTCTCGCCTGCATTCAAGGATGCAATCGAAGCCAAGGTGACGGCTGAACAGCAGAAGCTGAAGGCCGAGAGGGACTTCCAGAGGACTCTTATCGAGGCCAACATGACCTACGTCAAGGCCGACGCCGAGGCCCGTGCTTTGGAGAGGCAGAAGTCCGCCCTCACGCCAGAACTCGTGGAGCTGAGACGCATTGATGCCCAGAGAGCGGCCATCGATAAGTGGGACGGCAGGCTTCCAACCGCAACGTCTGCAATGCCATTCATCGATATCACTCCCGCAAAGGAGACTGCAACCGTCTCCTGAATTTTTTTCAAGAGAAATTGTCATGCTCTTCTCTGAATTGTGTGAATTGGACTCATCTGAAAAATAAAATATTATCATTTCTTTGTGCCTTTGTGTCTTTGTGGTGATCGTTGCATATTAATCACCTCAAAGTCCCAAAGATACAAAGGCTTCGAAATTCATTATGTGTACCCATAGAAAATAGTGAGGAACCAATAGTCACCTCATCCAGAGGATATGGGCCTCCTCGATTGGGATGAACGCCTCCGGGTGATAGGGCACAATTCTTGGGGTGTAGTCGCCGGCAGGACGCTCTCCTGAGACCCTTGCCTGGAATATAAAACCGTTTACCGCAGCCGCAATTGGCCCAAGCCGAACCATCATATGCTTCTCGGCACCCTCCCCGGACTCTCCTCTCGACTCCTTTTTGGGCATGGGATCAGCATAAAGCTCGACTCTGACATCATCAGGCAAAAGCTCACCCAAATAAACCTCTGCGGTGAAGGTCCAGAGGTCCCCCTCCCGGCTTGTTGTGAGCCTTCCGAACCTCAGATCCTTCCAGCCATCGTTCAGTCTCTCCTGCCAGGCTGCCAGCTCATGAGCAAGCTTTCCTCCGTCTGCTGACCTCTTTCGGTAAGCAACAGCCGCCGGCTGGTAGATCCTCTCGACATACTCCTTCATCATCCTCTCGCTGCTGAATCGAGGAGTGAGCCGAATCATGCTGGACCTGACCATGGCAGTCCAGCCCTTTGGAATCCCCTCCTCGTCCCTTTCGTAGAAGAGGGGCACGACCTTCTCCTCAAGCAGCCTGTAAAGCATTTCAGCCTCCTCCTCATCTCTCTTCGGCTCACAGTGCTCAAGGTCGTCGCCGATGCACCAGCCGACCTCCGGCTCGTAGGCCTCATCCCACCAGCCGTCCAGATTGGAGAGATTGAGCCCTCCGTTGGCCAGAACCTTCATGCCACTTGTACCGCAGGCTTCATTTGGCCGGCGGGGCGTGTTGATCCAGACATCCACTCCAGGCTGCAGATGCTGGGCGAGGTCGATGTCGTAGTCAGACAAAAAGACTGCTCGACCTGAGACCTCCGGCATGGATGCGAAGGCAGCCATCTTCTTTACCATCTCCTTTCCGACGCCGTCTGCCGGATGGGCCTTGGCTGCCATGACAAGCTGAACGGGCCGCTGGCTGTTGGAGAGAATGGCAATCAGCCTCTCAGGATCCTTGAGCAGCAGATCGGTGCGTTTGTAGGCCGTTGCCCGCCGGGCAAAGCCCAGAGTGAGGATATTTGGACTCAAGACATGCCCAGCGATCTTCAGCTCTTCTATCCCGGCTCCTCTCTCTTCATGCTGCCGATAGTTTCTGCGACGGACGTACTCAACGAGATCCCTGCGAGCTTCTGCTCTGAAGCACCACAGCTCTTCGTCGCTCTTTGCCCTGATGCCCTCTTTCCAATAGTCTATCCCCTCAGGGCCGCAGCCTCCCGGACAAGCGTCCATCCAAAACCTCTGAGCGGCAGGAGAATCCCAGGTTGGGATATGAACTCCGTTTGTCACATAACCGACAGGCACCTCATCTTCAGGCCAGCGAGCAAATCTGGTCTGAAAGATCCTGCGGCTCACCCGCCCATGAATCCTGGAGACGCCATTGGCATGGCTGCATCCGCTCAGGGCCAGGTGAGCCATTGTAAAGAGTGAGCCATCTTTATGCTGGCCGTTGCCTGCCATGCCTAAATTCATGAGATCCGAGTGGCTGAGGCCCAGAAGATCTGCATAAAACCTGGCATACTTCTCAACCAGTGAATGGCTGAAACGATCGAATCCTGCCTCAACCGGCGTATGAGTAGTAAAGACATTCCCGGCCCGAGTAGCCCAGAGGGCTGCTTGCATGGACGATCCGGTCTTCTTCATGAAGCTGTGGGCCCTGGCCAGGACCACAAATGCAGCATGTCCCTCGTTCAGGTGACAGACATCTGGCTCCTGCCCCAGGGCCTCCAGCACCTTCCAGCCGCCGATTCCCAGGACTATCTCCTGAATCAGACGCCTCTCCTGGCCGGGAGAGTAAAGGTTGGCGGTAATGGCTCTATCCCAGGGGCTGTTCATTGGGTCGTTGCTGTCGAGCAGATAGAGGTTCACCCTGCAGACATTGACCTGCCAGACGCGCAGAATGAGAGACCTTCCAGGAAGGTTGATCCTGACCCTCAACCTGGAACCGTCTTTATCCTTTGCCGGGACGAGGGGTAACGTCTCAGGATCGTTATAGGGAAAGGCCTCAACCTGAGAGCCGTCCTGATTCAAAAGCTGTCGGAAGTATCCCTGCTGATAGAGCAGTCCGACTCCGGTTACGGGAAGGCCCAGGTCGCTGGCGGTCTTGAGGTGGTCGCCTGCCAGGATGCCAAGCCCTCCTGAGTAGATAGGAAGAGCTTCCGAGAGGCCAAACTCCATGCTGAAGTAGGCAACAGATAGCTGTGGATCTTTTCCGAGGAGTCCAGGGTCCTCAATGAGCCTTGATCTCTTCTCCTTCCAAGAAGTGATCTCCTTTATCAGGCTTGAGTCGCGCGCTGCCTCCTCAAGCCTTGCCTGTGAGACGTTTTGCAATATCAGGTATGGATTCTTTGTCTTCTCCCAGGCTTCTGGGTCGAGCATCTCCCAGATCTTGTCTGTAGTCTGCCGAACCGTCCAGCGCAGATCCAGTGCCAGGTCGGCAAGTCCCTCCAGGCCGGAAGGTAAGCTGAGGTTGGAATATTGTTTCATCTCTTTTTTATTGATTAGTATGGGAAATCAAACTTTCGTACCGACATGATAATTGGCTACTGAATATCCCTAATAAGGTGAGCTTAAATACAAAAATAGCCTTGATACTTTTTGGATGGGGTGGATAATGGAAATCAATCCGTTGATGTTCTCTATGGCGATAGCAGTCATCATCTGTCTTTATCCCGTGATGGCACTCGGTTCTGCAGATATCGAGTCGGATGATGAAAGCTGGATAGTCTATGATGCAGGTGAAGACGCTTCACGACTGGTCGATGAAGGCCCGGCCGGATCGGCGGGTGCTCTTCAGGATGCCGGCCTCCTGGCGATTATCGATTCATCAAGAAAGAAAACCAAGACCGATCTGGAGATGCCGTCTGGAAGCTACATGCGTCTCAGCCTGGTTCCAGGGGCAAGCGGTCAGTTGCAGCTCTTTTGCCTCTATCCTACCGGATCAGTGGAGATTGTACTTAACGCCGCCGTAAAGAAGGATAACAGCTACACAGCATTGTACCAGGCAGGCCTTGAAGGTGACTATGAGCTCTGGTTTACTGTTGGCACAGAGAAGAGCAATTCCGTCAAACTCAAAGTCCGGGAGGCAAATATGCTGAAAGACAGCACGTCTGCACTTAGCAGTGGCGCTGGTCCGTCGTCAAGGATCCGTGGCAGTGCACCGAGCGCTGCCTACAGCCTTGCAGCCCCAGTGGCTGCCGCCAGCCCCAGCATCGGCTTTTCTGCAGGCGGAGCCAAGGACGTGTCCAACTTCCGGGAGAACATCAATCAGGGCTATTTGCCCCTGCCCAGCGACGTGACCTACGAGGGCCTCTTTTATGATTACTACTTTGATACTGGCGCGGCCAAAGAGTGCAGAAAGCTCTTCTGCCCTTCATACAGCTATGCAGCATCAAAAGATCCATTCTCCAAGGAGCCCCAGTACTACCTCTCAGTAGGCCTGAACTCCGGGATACAGGATTTCCAGAGAAAGAAGCTGAACCTCGTTGTGGTTTTGGACTTCTCAGGATCTATGGGCAGTCCATTTGACGAGTATTATTACGACCGTTTTGGAAAGAAGATTGAAGGGGAGATGACGGGATCGAGTGAGTCCAAGACCAAGATGCAGATCGCTGATGAGTCTGTGGTGGCCCTCATCGACCATCTCCAGCCGGAGGATCGGTTCGGAATGGTGGTATTCAGCGATGAGGCGTTCCTGCTCGATCCACTGACAACCGTAGCCGATAAAGATGAAAAACGCCAAAAAAGCCGCATTCTCAGCATCAAAGAGACCTACGGAACCAACATGGAGGCAGGAATGCAAAAGGGAACGGCTCTCTTCGACCAATATCTGGAGGCCGATAAATCCGAGTACGAGAACCGGATAATCTTTCTCACCGATGCCATGCCGAACATTGGAGAGACGGGCGACATAGCCCTCTATCGGATGCTCGATGACAATGCCGATCATGGGATCTACACGACGTTCATCGGAATTGGCGTTGACTTCAACACTGAACTTGTGGAGAGCATCAGCAAGATCAAAGGAGCCAACTACTACTCAGTCCACTCGGCCAGCGAATTCAAGACCAGGATGGACGATGAGTTCGATTTCATGGTCACGCCTCTGGTCTTCGATCTGAGGCTCAAGCTCGATTCACCCGGATACGAGATCGAGAAGGTCTACGGCTCTCCTGAGGCGGATCAGGCAACTGGAGAACTCCTGAAAGTCAATACCCTCTTTCCCTCCAAGTCTGAGGCAGGCGAGGTTAAGGGAGGTGTTGTTCTGGTCAAGCTGAAGAAGATCTCAGAGCATAGCAAGATCAGGCTGATCGTCAGCTACGAGGACAGAAATGGAGTCCGGGACAGCGACGAGGCAGAAGTGAACCTGGAAGAAATCACTTCCGACAGCTACCAGAACAACGGCATCAGAAAGGCCGTGCTCCTCGCTCGATATGCTGACCTGCTCAAGAACTGGATGATAGACGAGAGAACGGCGAGAGAGAAGGGCTGGACGATAGTGCCGTCAGTGACCCTTGCCAATGGAATCGTGATCCCGATAGAGCTTGGCGAATGGGAGCGCCAGTCACTGCCGCTCACAGTCTCCGAGCCCTACAAAGAGCTGTTTGGCCAGTTCCAGGAGTACTTCAAGAGCGAGTCGAAAGCTATTGGCGACAGCACTCTCGACCAGGAAGAGGCGATTCTGGAGACTCTGCGGGGATCGGACGGGTCAAAGTAAATCCATTTTTTTTCTAACTTTTTTCTAATACGTCCTCCAGCGGCCTTCTGTTTGAACGCTCCCCCTCCACTTCACAGTATCCGAT
>CAZFFD010000008.1:48473-51297 GCA_964518035.1 uncultured Methanotrichaceae archaeon
CGTCCTCCAGCGGCCTTCTGTTTGAACGCTCCCCCTCCACTTCACAGTATCCGATCCTGAAGGCCTGCTGCACCGCTCTCATCTCGGCTCCATCAGAAAGCAGCCCCACCAGCTCTTCTTTGGTCTCCGGCACCTCCAGGGCCTGGCTCATGGGCTGCAGGCTAATGCCCAGAGCCGCGGCAGAAAGCCAGAAACGCTCAAACGCCCGTCCGGCCTTGAGTGCCGAAAGGCTATCGTTTTTCTTTGTGCTGATGAGTCCGATATATGGTGTGCTGTTGATGAGATCTGCGTCCTTCCTGGTCTGCTCGGGTCCCGGATCGAGGAATGCCATCTCCATTTGGGCAATCTTCGCGCTAATTCCTGTAGGACCCATGACTCCAAGGCTTAGCCAGTGGCCCAGCTCGCTCTTGTAATTGATGTCGGAATACAGGGCTCTATCCGCGTGGATCACAAGATCCCGGAATCTTTCCTTTGCGGCAGGATCTTCGGTCAGGAAGATGGACACATCTGAACCGGAGCTGTTGCGGTTGAGAGCATCCAGCTCTGCCCTGGAAATGGCCCTTGACTCAAAGGGCTGGCGACTGGTCCGGCGGGATGTGATGGCCTCAAATAGGGCAGACGGCGAAGAGCCGGCCTCCGGCTGCTGCTTCAGCGATACTGCCGCCACAAGATCCTTTTCCCCGGGGAAGTAGGAGACGCTGCAGTTGTAGCCGAAATGCTCAGCGGCAATGACCAGGTTCTCGATAGCACAACCGAGGCTAATATACATCTCCCTTTTGTCTTTATCTGCCACACTCAGCCACCTTGATTCATCGGCAAACACAAGGACTTCCTCATTTGAGACGTTGAACTTCCAGGGCTGGCTGTTGTAGCTGGATGGGGCGAGAATCGCATAGTTGAGCAGGTATGTCAGCCTCTCCTCTGAACTGGAATTGCTCGGATAGTTGCTCTCTAACACATTCCAGACCTCCAGCGATGAATCGGGCTGGAATACGATCCCTGGCAGCACCATTCCCAAGAAAAGGAATAAGCACAATAAAGCATACCTCGTCGCCGATATTCCCATGTTATTATGCCTCATTCAATTTGGCTTTGCAGATAGCCCATCGAGATCAAACGAAATATACCCTGCGGTAGCAGAAAAGGTCTCCGGAGAATCGCATCAAATTGATCATTGTGCAATAAATGTTTGACCTCTAGCACGGACTGTTGAAAAAACTCATTTCTGAATTTTCTGGAACGAAAGGGTTAAACTCTTTAATGCAGCCATCTGATTCGGGTCAAATTCAATGAAGATCTCGCTGATTCTCGCTCACCCCAAATTGGGAAGCTTCAACCATTCGATTGCGCAAGCAGCCAAAAATACTCTCGAAAGCTGTGGCCACGATATCGCTTTTCACGACCTATATCAGGAAGCATTCGATCCCATCCTGCCCTATGAAGAGATTGCCAAAGACGCAGACGTAAACATGGTGATTAAAAAGCACTGTTCGGAGATCGCCTCGGCAGACGGAATCATTATCGTCCACCCCAACTGGTGGGGCATGCCTCCGGCAATTCTCAAGGGATGGGTCGACAGGGTGATCAGGCCCGGGATGGCTTATGAGTTCCTGGAAAATGATAGCGGCGAGGGAGTTCCCAGAGGACTGCTGAATGCCAGGAAGGCCATCGTTTTTAACACCTCCAATACCTATCGAGAGCGAGAGCATCAGGCCTTTGGCGATCCTCTTGAGACGCTTTGGAAGAACTGCATCTTTGGGCTATGCGGAGTGAAAGACTTTTACAGGACGACCTACAGCGTTGTTGTAACCAGCACTCCTGCCCAGAGAAGAACATGGCTTGAGGATGTGAGAGTAACCGTTGCAGAATATTTCCCAAAGGATGAGGCCGTTGGAGATAATCGCAGCTAATTATGTCAGTGCCAGGAACTCTTGAATATGACGGAAGTAAGCTACATTGAAGTTGACGAGCAGGGATTGGATCGAATAAAGCCGCTCTGGGAGAAGCTAATTGAGCACATAAGAGCCCGCTCGGTTTGCTTCGGAGACTGGTTTGAGACGCGGGCCTTTTCGCAGAGGAAGGCCGAGTTGCTGACGAAATCAACTGCCGGCAAGATGTACATCTGTCTGGCCTTGGATGGTGGCGAATATGTCGGTTATTGCGTCTCATCTGTATGCCGCCGGGCGGGAGAGATAGATTCGATCTTCGTCGAGGAGAGCCACCGCGCTTGTGGAATCGGTGGCGAAATGATGAAGCGGGCACTTGCATGGATGAAGACGGAAAAAGCCGAGAGGGTGAATATTGCTGTGAGCATCGGCAATGAAGAGGTATTGCCGTTCTACCAACGCTACGGATTCTTCCCAAAGCACATCCTTCTCGAGCCGAAGAAGATGTGAGGGGCATTTCATCTCATTTCCAGAATTGGGACGTGGGGAGCCTCTCATTTTCCAGGACGTAATGCAACGAAGAATTCCAGCACCATGCTGCAAAGTAGCTCACAGAAAATGTAATAATAAAAAATGCAAATAAACAGAAACACTGCGAAGTGAGCTGCAGAATCCAATATCAAAGCAAGAAAAGTAACCGGAGAAAGCTCGGCTTTTGTAAAGGCCATGGTCGTGTGTATGAGAACAACAGCAATTATTGCGATAGCCCTCATCCTCTGAATTTCTTGCACGCGGAAATGTGAGATCATATTCGCTTAAAAACATAGCTGTTTGCCGCTCCTGAGAGAAGACCTCTGGATCATATTCGTCTTGATGAGCCAGATCGGTCGTGACCCTCTAATAGGTTTGAGTTTTATAATATGGAAAAGTCAAGAGTT
>CAZFFD010000009.1:0-51293 GCA_964518035.1 uncultured Methanotrichaceae archaeon
GTGCCAGTGGCTGAGGCGATGGTGGCTCTGGTTCTGGCCGATCATTTGCTGAGGAGCAGGGCGGCCAGGGTATAGTGGAGCGGGGACCGATGAAACTTACCCCTTTTCCGCAGCATTTAGCTGTCTGGGGTCATCAAAATAGACCTGGACCCCAGTGGAATTCAAACCATGGACAAAGAATGCTCTTCTGAATTCCAGTCGGTAATCTGGGTACTTCTCACGACTATGAGTGTCATCAAATAGCGCCAGCCTGGCATGAGGATACGACTCGCACAGCCATTGACCCATCTGCTCTGAGAATACCTGATCGGCAGTCCCTGACCAGATCATGACCTCACCCATATAGCTGGAGCGATTCAGTTGGATTTTTTTTGTTGGAATTTTTCCATCTTGGCGGGCTCTTACGAAGTCAGCCAAAAGAACTTTTGTCCACTCGTAGCCTAGACCGACCTCTTGAGCTGAAGCTGGATGGTAGGTCTCTATTTCGTCACCTATTACCTCGTAAAGCCGCACTTTTACTTCGAGCTCTCTCGGAGCATCAAGCATCTTGCCAACGAATGGGAAATTGCAGGACGGAGAAAGCCAATTCCTTAGATAGGCCCAATGGCCCTCCAATGAAAGAATGTCGGTTTTGCTCTTTACGATCACATTTTGCAGATCAGTGTCACCCGTCATGCCAATCTTGTAGAGCAAAAAAGCCAGAGATGGGCTATCATCTCCATCCTGCATCAGGCTAAAATAGGAATTGGCGAGGCTCTCATTAGACAAATATGTCTTCTTCATGAAAGTTGTATTGTGCTCTTCTGCGAGATCAGGGGCGCCGCTAGATTCGATCAGGGCTCTGGATACATGCTCGCCATATTTATCCAGATACTGCTGAATCAGCAATCCTCCCCCAGAGCCGCCATAGAGCATGATCTTTCCGTCTTCGGGCAATAGCCCTTTCTTTTGCATGTCCTGTCTCACAGCCTCTATGTCATCCACCTGTTCGTCTGAGCCATAGAGCCTCAATGCTCGTGAATAGTTTGTCGATCCGTCACTATTGAAGACCTCCGGAAAGAGAGTAGGGGTCACGCCCCGGTTTCCAATGAGAACATAAGACAGCCCACGCAAGCTCTCTTCGAAACGCTCAAAGTCACGGGAGTCGTTTATCAATCCGACCTGTTCCTGCTGGTTGTCGAAGAGCCAGAATACCACATCCTCCCTGGCAGAGAATCCCGGAGAGAGAAGGTAAAAGGCTGTGAAGTTTCCGAGAGCCTTGTTTTCATGATCCAGCGAGATTTGCAAATAATGATGATGCAAATCCGGCGGCATCTCAGGATAGAAGCTGTTGGCGGCCAGTCGGGCTGCAGGAACCTCGAAAAATACCTCATACTCGTGCCAGCCATAGGCCGCGCAGACGAGCACGATGGCCAGGAGCAATATGATGCCAATCTTGGTGAGAGCATTTTTCTCAAGCCTGCCAATGACTGTCCGCATATGGTAAAAAAGAAAATAGGACGATAAAAAGATTGCGAATGCCTACCCTACCAATGCTACAGAAAGAATCAGTAACCAGATAACCGGACCTCAGTCTGACTTCATATCATCTTCCTCGAAGACAAAGACCTCCTCGATGCCGGACTTCAGGGCTCGTGCGACCCTGTAAGCCAGCTTGAGAGAAGGATTGTATCTTCCTTTCTCCATGAAGAGTATGGTCTCCCGGCGTACACCTACCAGGCGGGCCAGATCCTCCTGGGTAAGGCCCTCCCTGGCCCGAAGCTCTTTGATGCGCGTCTTCATGCTCCCCAGACATCTGCCCGACGGCCAATCATCAGCGTGAATACGATCGCACTGCCAGTCATGACATAAATGATGATCTGCAAAACAGCCACTGCATCAAGATCGATCATTTCCAGATAAACGGCAATGAACAGAACCAATGCTATTATCAGGCTCACCAGATATGAATAGGCCAGGCTGAAGGCACCTAACTTATTCGTCCTCTCGTCTTTCTCAGGCCCGGCGCCTGCTCTCCAGAAAATGAACAGAACCATTCCGATGGCCACCACTCCGGCTACAGCCAGGAACCCGGCATCATAGCCCAGACTAGAGAGAACAAGTGAAGCTATGATTAAGGCTGCACCCGGAATCATTCTCGTCAAGAATCTACGTGATTTCATGTTAGATAGTTCTAACATTATGGCATTTAAATGTTTTGTATTTCTAACATCATATGATAACAATCGTGTATATCACATCTTTTATAGACGCCCCACAAAATGCGTTTATCATGCCAAAGGAGTTCCGCAACCTCATCGCACTTGATGCCGCCCAATCGATCGTCATGCAGCACCTCCCTGCCACCCACTCCAGAGAGGTCCTGCTGAGGGAAGCCAAAGGCTCTATTCTAGCTCACAAGATCGTCTCTGCCATTGATGTTCCCGGCTTCTCCCGCGCCTCAAAGGACGGCTTTGCAGTACAGGCTATAGACACCATCGAATCGCGGGAGGATCGACCCGTCTCTTTGCGGCTGAGGGGTGGAGTTCCTATGGGCCGGCAGCCGGAGATCAGCGTCTCCCCTGGCGAGGCCGCGGAGGTCTCCACAGGCTCCATGATGCCCCCAGGCGCAGACGCAGTGGTCATGATTGAATACTCCGAGGCAGAGGGTGAAAATGTCCTGGTGAGAAGGCCGGTCTACTCAGGCGAGAACATCCAGGCGGCGGGAAGCGACATCTCCTTGGGCGAAGCCATTCTCTTTCCAGGCATAAAGCTGCAGCCGCGAGAGATTGGCGTTCTGGCAGCCCTCGGCTGCTCTGAGGTGCCGGTCAAGACTCTGAAGGTCGCTGTGGCCTCAACAGGAAATGAGCTGGTCGAGCCTGGAAAGGCTCTGGAGGCAGGCCAGATCTATGACATCAACACCTACACAATTGCGTCAGCAGTCGAGGACTGCGGCGGTCAGGCTATTCACTACGGCATTCTTCCAGATATGAGAGAGGCCATGACCGATGCGCTGCTTAAGATGGCTCGCGAGTGCGACATGATACTGGTAAGCGGCAGCACATCAGCGGGAGTCGGAGATATGATCTATCTGGTGATAGAAGACATCGGCGACCTTATCTTTCACGGAGTGAACTTCAAGCCGGGCAAGCCCGTAATCTTTGGAACCATCAATGGAAAGCCTTGCATGGGCCTCCCGGGATATCCAACAAGTGCTCTGACTGTATTCTCCTGCCTAGCGGCTCCAGCCATCCGCGCGGCTCTAGGTCAAAGACACATTGGAATGAGAGCACCAGGACGACTGGCTGAGCCCTTGAGAACTGAAGGCCGCCGCCAGATGATGGCTGTAGGCCTCTCTGGAGAGCTGGTTTATCCTGTTGACAAGGGCAGCGGCTCCATCACCACCCTCGCCGGAGCCGACGGCGTCATAGACATCCCATCCGGCGTGGAATACCTGGAGAAGGGCCGGAAGGTGCAGGTTGAACTGTTCAGCGACGAGCCATCGGCTCAACTGGTAGCTGCAGGCGAGAACAGCATTCTTCTGGAGAGGCTCGCGGAGATGCATCCAGGCAGCATCAGGCTTCTAAATACTGGCTCGTTGAGGGCCAGGCTCTACCTGGAGAGCGGCGTGGCCGACTTGGCCATCGTTCTTGGGTATGCTGCCGTGCCGGAGGGAACTTCATTGATCTGGAGCACGAAAAGAGCAATGGGACTGGTCTTTAAGGATTCTCGAACTCTAGCAGACCTCTCAAAGGCAAACCTGGTTGGATGGCACCGTGACTCAATCAATCATGCTGCATTTGAGGCAGCCCTGCATACCTTGGGCCTCGCTCATCCCCGTTATGTGCGAGTAGCCAAGACCCACTCAGCAGTGACCACAGCCGTCGCCTCTGGACGGGCGGATGTGGGCTATGCCGAGAAGCGGGCCGCAGAGGAAGCGGGACTTGGCTTTGAGCCTTTGAAAGACGATGAGATAATGCTCCTGGCCAGAAGGGAGAACAGGGATGACCTCCGGATCAAGTCCCTGCGGGAGGCGCTTTCTGGGATGGCAGAGGCCGAAAGGTCCTGAGCCTTCGCTCATAGTAGCTGAGCGGATGGCGGACTCTTCTGCAGATCTCGTCCTCTCCCGGGCAATTTCCATAGGTGGCCATAGTGGCACAGGCAGGAGGCCGGTAGCGGGTGCCGGAGGCCCCGGAGATGTGATCGACCTGATAGCGAGTCTTCTCAGGATCAAAGTCGGGACTGGTGTTGAAGAGCGATACAACCTCGTCCACAGTCATATTGATCTGCAAAAGGAAGCTCACCAGGGCAAAGCGCGCGCTGTGAGCAAGGTTGACTCCTTTGGCCACATCTGAGAGCATCTTCTTGATGCAGGGGGGAAACGCCCCTTCCTCTGCTTTTCCGAGATCCACCCGATCTCTGGCTCTCACGGCATCCAACTGCTCTTTCAGCGGCTCAAGATACTCCAAGAGAGCCTCGCAGATCCTCTCGTCTACGGGAATGGGCAGCCCCTTAAAAACCCTCTCCCTGATGGCCTCTTCCATGATCCTCTTCAGCTCCTCTTCGGTGACTGTCAGGTACCCCTGAGACAGATCGCGATTGGTAAGCTTCCATTTTGGGCTATGCATGCCATGAGCCGCTCGAATGTACTCTGAAAAATGAATTTTGTATGGCCCAGGACCCTGAGGATGAAGCCCCAGGTCGTCGGCAATCGCCATCAGATCGTCACCCATGTTCTGCATCCTCCGTGAGGCAAGCTTGGCTTCAGCCAGAGCATAGCGACGCAGCAATATGGGGTCATTAAGACACGAGACCATCAACCTGGCTAGAGGATAAGAAAGAAGCTCGAAGAGCTTTTCGGCATCGCTTCTGGTGGCGCTCTCGGCAATGGTGCCACTTATAGCGCCAGCCACCCTCTCCTGAGCCCGGCCCCGCACGGCTTTAAAAGCGGTTTTGCCTAGAAGACTCTCTAAAGAGTGACCGGCCTTTCGTACCTGTTCGGCAGCTTCCTGGGTAAAAGGATAGTCGGAGACATTCATTCCTGCTCAATTCTGGGAGCTAAGAGGTAATTGATCTCGACCGACTGGCCCAGCTTGAAGTGAACCCGCAGTGGATAGTCTATGCCCATCTCCATTGTCACCTCACCCGCCTTGCTGATGGACTTGGACATGTCCTCCAAATAATCCAGAGAAAAAAGGCTTCTGGCCTCGCCGGGCTTCATTCCCAAGAGTTCAGTGCTGGGGATCTTGAGCTTGAGCGAATCGATGTCGCCCTTGGCCTCCATGTAAAAGCCTTCATCAGAGACGCCTAAAATTACATGGTCGCTGACCTTCTCTGCAGCCTTTATCGCCCGGCGCAGCTCCAAGCCAGGCAGGGTCACATGGGCCGGTAGATCCAGTTCAGGTATGCGTGGCTCTTTTCTGATGGCGGAAGGGTCTATCAGGCTCAATGTGTAGGAGAGCGAACCCACCCCAATCTTCAGCTTATGACTCTCCTCATCAAGCTCCAGTTGAACATTTTCGCCCTTATCTGCCATACTCAAGACATCGCTGAGCCTGACCAGGTCTATGCCAATCTCGCAGACATCGGCTTTGAAGTATTCGAAGGCCTCATTGCCAATCTTAAGCGAAACCATAGCCACATTAGCAGGGTCTACGGCCTTCAGTTCCAGGCCGTTTTCAGATATGGAGAACTTGACCTCATCCACCAGAGAAGAGACTGAATCGATTGCGTCGCGCAGAGCCTCTGCGTTGATTACTGCCTTGAACATTCCTAAAGCCTCCTCCTACTTAGCCATTTAATATTTGATATAGTTGATGCTCTTCATTGGATATTCAGTCATACTCTCTCCAGGTTTCGTTGCATTTGGTGCAGCGGAAGAATCGAACCTCGCTCTCATCAGCAGAACGAAGCTGACGAAGCCACCAGTATGCAACATTATGGCCGCATTTCGGACACCGGGCGCTAGTAGTTGGCAAACCCGCAGACTCCTGCTCCAAGACCGGCACCACGCGATTTAGCTGTTTGGTTTTGCTGACCATAGACTCGCCACCAGCAGCTTTTGGCATCTTATGGCCGCATTTTCTGCAGACCATCATGCCGTCCTTGGGCATCATCATGCTCTTACATTGGGGACAAAACTCCATCGACATAGTGTAATCACTCGTCATATTAATGTTTCCCGGCACACAACAATTCGATGAGGCAAGATATGAGTACTGCCATAAATGTGATATGCTTGAACCGTCCGGGAATGCTGCGCGACATTGCTGGTGCTGTGGCCAAAAAGGGCGGAAACATCGTCTACACCCAGCAATTTGTACTGGAGCGGGGATTAAACCGGGGCAAAGCCTCGGTTTACATGGAGATCGACTGCCCGGCAGATGACGCAAAAGACATGGTGGAAGAGCTGAAGGCTTATGATTCCATATTCGATATATCCATCCACGAGCCCTTTGACAAGATCTACGGATCAAGAGTCATCATCATCGGCGGCGGCGCTCAGGTTGCCCAGGTCGCCGTAGGCGCAGTGAGCGAGGCTGATAGGCATAACCTGCGTGGTGAGAGGATCAGCGTGGACACTATACCTTTGGTGGGCGAGGAGGCCATTGCCGATGCCGTGAGCGCAGTAGGCCGTCTGCCACGGGCCTCGATTCTCGTGCTCGCCGGGGCGCTCATGGGCGGACGCATCACCGAGGAGGTAAAAAAGCTTCAGGCCGATGGGATCCCAGTCATCGCCCTGAAGATGGCCGGCTCGCTTCCAGACCAGGCAGATTTGGTTGTAACTGACCCGATTCAGGCCGGCACATTCGCTGTAATGCATGTAGCCCGCACAGCAGTATTCGATATCCAACGAGTGCAGGGCAGGGAGTTCTAGCGTTTCTGAAGCTGGGTCAGGTCGACCAGCTTATCCCCGATGAAAAGCTCTTCCACCGTGTAAAAGCTGTCATCCGCCTCTAAAACAGGCGCAGAAAGGGTGAATACCCCATTGACGCGTAGCTCTGTGAGAGCTTCTGGGGTGCTCATATCCAAATTCACATAGGCGATGCCTGCCCGGGCCAGCGCAGCTTTGAGCTGTTCGCATCTTGGGCAGCTAGGAGTGGAATATACTCGGTACATCAAAAGGTGACCTCCAGTTCAGCGCAACGACCTTGGATAGGGCTTCTCAGACCATACGGCATAGCCGCCCTCTACCGCCTTCTCGGCACACTCCCGGCAGCATGAGAAGTTTGCCATGTATTCTATGCCACCGATCTCATGCTCGAAGACCTGATTGCAGGTAAAGCCGGACACTCTCCGGGAATCAAGCCCCTTGCAGAACTCATCCTGCTCCACCTGAGAAGGACGCTCCAGGACAATCCAGTCCCTGGGAAGAAGCACAGGCAGTGTGGCCAAGCTCATGCCGCAGCCGCAAGGTCCATAAACATCTTCGAAATCTTTGTAAATAATTGCTTTGCATACATGCTCGCTCATCATCCACCCCTCTCTTAAGGCTGTTATCAGATCAACCTAAATAATCGTTCCCGTCCACATTCAGGATTTTTCCCTCTTTTTGGCTCAAATTTTGAAATAAACATATATAGCGAGTGCAATTTTTAATGCATGGTAAAATGCCACCCATTGACATACAAGAAATCTTAAATCAAGTCAGATCGATATTTTCTCCAAAGGAATGGGAATATATGCTCAACAAAAATTATATATGGAATTAAAGGTCCATAAAATTCCTATTCTGGCTTGCAGCTCAAGAAGGCCGAAATTTTGCCTATTAGGACTGCGAAATCCGGATTTATGAGGTGTATATCGAATGCCGATACTTCCTGTTGCCCCAGTGAGCAGACTCATTCGCGAGGCAGGAGCCAAGAGAGTGAGCGAAGGCGCGAGAGATGCGCTGGCAGAGGTTTTAGAGAGATACGGCCTGGAAGTGGCCCGTGAGGCTGTAGGCTGGGCCAATCATGCCAAGAGAAAGACGGTCAAGTCCGAGGATATCAGAGAGGCAGTCAAAAGAGTTAAACCACTCGCAATCCCTGAAAGGTAGATCGATGGCAAAAGAAGACTCTCCTCAGTTAGACTACCATGCATTAGGCCTGATATGCGGCATTGAGATCCATCAGCAGCTTGACACCGCCTGCAAGCTCTTTTGCGGCTGCCCCACCAAACACAGAGAGGTGGAGGAGTCCAATTTTGAGTTTTTCAGGTATCTGCGACCATCGAGAAGCGAACTCGGTGAGATCGACAAAGCTGCATTGGAAGAGGTACTGGTATCGCGCAAATTCATTTATAAGTCCTATGGCAGCACCTGTCTCGTAGAGGCGGATGAGGAGCCCCCCAGAGAGATCAATGCCGAGGCTCTTGAGATATCCCTGATCATTGCCCGTCTGCTGAATATGAAGATCGTGGACGAGCTGGAGGTCATGAGGAAGATGGTTATAGACGGCTCAAACACCTCCGGATTCCAGCGCACCGGCTACGTGGGCTCCGACGGCTGGATTGAGACTTCAGGCGGAAGGGTTGGAATAGGCATCCTCTGTCTGGAAGAAGAGGCGGCGCGCATCATCGAGGACCGCGGAGACAGCGTGGTCTACTCACTGGACAGGCTCGGCATTCCGCTTGTGGAAATCGGCACGGCTCCTGACATATTCTCACCAGCACACGCGAGAGAAGTGGCGTCATACCTCGGAATGATCCTGCGGTCCACCGGTCGCGTGAAAAGAGGGCTTGGCACGATCCGTCAGGACGTCAATGTCTCCATCAAAGGCGGGGCAAGAGTAGAGGTCAAAGGAGTCCAAGCCTTAAACCTGGTCGATAAGGTCGTGGAGTTCGAGGCGCTGCGTCAGGTACGCCTCTTGGAGATCAAAAATGAGCTGAAACGACGCCTGGCATATGTCGATGATATGATTGTAGACGTCACAGATATCTTCGCGAAGACGGGATCCAAGGTACTGGCCCGTTCCCTCAAGAGCGGTGGCGTTGTCTTGGCATGCAGGCTCGCTGGTTTTGCAGGTCTTGTTGGCAAAGAGATTCAGCCCGATCGCAGGCTTGGCTCAGAGATGTCAGACCGCGCCAAGAGGGCGGGAGTCGGCGGGATATTCCATACCGATGAGCTTCCTGCATATGGCGTGACAGCCGAAGAGGTCACGTCCGTGCGCAAACTGCTGTACGCTACTAGTGTTCGATCGGATGCCGTAGTAATGGTCACAGGCCCGCGAGACAGAGCAGAGAAGGCTCTCCTTGCAGTACAGGTTCGAGCCCGCGAGGCCCTCACCTGCGTTCCTGAGGAGACACGCCGGGCCCTTCCGGACGGCTGCTCTGAGTACATGAGGCCGCTGCCGGGATCAGCCCGGATGTACCCGGAGACGGATGTGCCATCTGTCGCCGTTACCGAAGAGATGCTGGCGCAACTGAAGCTGCCGGAGCTGTTTGCTGACAGGTCGGAGCGCTTCGTGCAGCAGTACGGCCTGTCAGTCGAACAGGCCAGGGTCATGGCAGCCTCGCCCAACTATCCAGCCTTCGAGGAGATAGTAAAGAGCTACCAGGTACCGGCGTCCATCGTCGTCCGGGCTATGGAGACCACCCCAATCGAGCTGGCGAGAGACGGTGTGCCCGTCGCCAATCTGACAGAGCAGCATTACCGGGACTGCTTCGCCCTCCTCGCCCAGGGCAAGGTAGCCAAGGAAGGGCTGACCGCTCTCTTCTGTGCTCTCGCAAAGAATCCTGAGATGGATGCGTCCAAAGCCGCGGCTGCCGCAGGCCTGGCAGGCGTGGACGAGGCAGAAGTTGCCAGAGCCGTGCATGCCATTGTGGCCGACAAGATTGATTTCGTGCGCTCCAAGGGAGACAGAGCCATAGGACCATTGATGGGCCTCGTCATGAAAGAGCTGAGGGGCAAGGCTGACGGCGGCGTTGTGAGCGCCATATTGAAGAAGGAAATACAAAATATACTCAATCAGTGAGCCCTGAAAAACCCAACAAGCCGGACATGCTCCTCTGGGAGGAGACCATATTCAGAGATCGAGATCTCTTCGAGCTAGATCACCTGCCGGAGCACTTCTTGCACAGGGACGCGCAGATGAACAGCCTGAAGTTTTGCATTCGTCCGGCTTTGCAGGGAGGCCGCCCGGTCAACGCCCTTTGCCTGGGACCACCAGGAACGGGCAAGACCACCGCCGTATTCAAGCTCTTTGAGGAGATCGAGGCCCACTCAGCCAAGATCGTGCCAGTTCACGTAAACTGCCAGATGGACTCGACCAGGTACTCGGTTTTTTACCAGATCTACAAGAAGATCTTCGAGCATGCTCCGCCATCAAGCGGCATATCCTTCAAACGAATCTTCGAGAAGGTGGCCCAGGAGATCTCTGACAAGGATCGCGTGCTCGTTGTGGCTTTAGACGATATAAATTACCTATTCCATGAAAAAGAGGTGGATCATGTCCTGTACTCCATCCTTCGGGCCCATGAGACCTGCCCAGGAGCCAGGATGGCAGTGATAGGCATCATGAGCGAACTGTCCCTGAACTACGTTCTGGATCCGCGAGTGGTCTCAGTCTTCCAGCCTGAAGAGATCGTCTTTCCCCTCTACACACACTTGGAGATTCACGACATCCTGAGCCGCAGGGTGCAGATGGGATTCTATCCTGGTGTGATGGGCGAGGATGTCCTTGATGATGTGGTGGACGCTACCGAGAGGGCCGGAGACCTGCGAGTGGGAATCGACCTGCTGAAGAGATCGGGCCTATCCGCAGAAAAGCGCGCATCCAAGAGCATCTCTTCTGAGGACGTGGCAGGCTCCTATGACCGCTCCAGACTGGTTCACCTCACATATGCCCTGAAGTCGTTGAAGGATGACGAACAGATTGTGCTGCGACTTGCTGCAGAGCAGAAGAGCTGGCACGCAGGAGAATTATTTGCTCGATTTCATGATAAATCTGGAGCCGGATACACCAGATTTCATGAGATCTTGAATAAGCTGGACTCCATCCGGCTGATAAACGCCGATTTTGCAGGAACAGGAGAGCGAGGAAGAAGCCGGGTCATCAGCGTGCGTTACGATCCGGATGAAATCTTGAGCCGTCTTAGGCCATGAAGAATTGACAAGCGAACACAATATTTTTAAAAGATGACTATATGAAAACAGTGTTTTGTAAGTTATCTATATAGATCATATAGGCAAGGGCTTTAACTGGTTAGATCATGCTGCTTTGCTGTATGGACTGGCCAGTGATGAAGGTGCCTCGTAAGTACACCGAAAAGATCGTCGAATCTATGCTATTCGTGTCAGCCATTACCTCTATTCTCATCATGCTTCTGATCTTCTATTTTCTCATTCATGAGAGCCTCCCGGCATTCTCTGAACTCGGCATATTCTCATTGGTCACCGGATCAAAATGGCATCCGGCAGGAGACATCTATGGATTTCTGCCACTCATCTCAGCATCGCTTGTCATCACGCTCTTGGCCCTCTTCATCAATATACTGATCGGCTTTCCACTGGCCATTTACCTGGCAGAGCTGGCGGGGCCAAGGAGCAAGGCACTCCTGAAGCCGGCCATTGAACTTCTGGCAGGGGTTCCATCCATAGTCTACGGATTTTTAGGCGTGATCATTCTTGTAACATATCTGCAAGACAGCTTTGATATGCTCACAGGCAGATCGATTCTGGCCGGATCGATACTATTAGGGGTCATGTTCATTCCGTATCTGACGACCATCTGTGAGGACGCCCTGCGAGCGGTTCCCAGCGAATTTAAAGAGGGGTCGCTGGCTCTTGGAGCCAACCGCTGGCAGACTCTGCGAAATGTGACAATCCCGGCGGCGTCTTCCGGGATTACGGCAGCAGTTCTGCTCAATATCGGAAGCATAATCGGCGAGACGATGGCAGTCCTGCTGGTGGTCGGAAACGTCGCCAGAATGGCGTCACCCCTTTACGATGTCTTTGATCAGGGAGCAACATTCACCTCAGTCATTGCCGGAGAGATGGGAGAGGTTGCCAGGGGTTCGATGCATTATCATGTTCTCTTTGCAGTTGGATTTACGCTGCTCATTGTGGTCTCCATCCTCAGTTTGATTGCCGACTATGCCAGAGCACGCATCAGACGGAAGTTTGGAGGGTACTGAATGAGGATTATGCCCACGATTATCGGGTCTTTTGCAATCTCGGTGCTGCTATTCATCACCTCCATCTCATGTACGCTGCTCCAGCCGGACATCGAGAAGATTACGCCCTTCTGGCAGGCGGGCCTCATAATCGACATTCTTCTGATAATTGCGTCATATTTGTGCTCGTTATCCAGGATGGACCTCCGAAGGACGGGACCATTCCTGGCTCTGGATGTCATCATCTGCTCATGCATCCTTTTCTTGATGCATTCAGGCGTCCTTCATCCGGGTTTTATTATCAGCAGGCCATTAGGTGTTGGCGCGTCCTTCGACTATTCCTTCATTCTTTCTCTTCTTTTTCTGATTGCCAGCATGCTTCTCATAAAAGACGCTTTAAATATCGTCTATGGATACAACGCCCGGGGTCGCGAGGCCCTGGTATTTCTGGCTGTAAGGCTCTCTGCAGTCCTCTCACTGCTTTTGTTGGGAGGAATTCTATTCATAATAATATACAATGGGATAGGGGTTATAAGCTGGGAGTTTCTCACCACACCCCACAGACGCCTGGGGCAGGCTGGCGGCATCAGCACGGCCATAATGGGATCTCTCTGGATGGTCTTGGGAGCCATGGTCGTCTCTTCGCCCCTAGGGATCGGTGCTGCCATCTATCTTCATGAATACTCCAAGAGTCTGAAGCTCAACCGGGTCATCACAATTGCTGTGAGTTGCTTGAACGGCGTACCCTCTGTGGTCTTCGGCCTCTTCGGCCTGGCATTTCTCGTGAGCTTCTTTGGCATCTCGCTTCTCTCAGGCTCCATCATCCTGGGGCTCATCAACATCCCCACAATCATCCTGACTTGCCAGGAGGCCTTGAAGAGCGTTCCAAATTCTCTGCGAGAGGGTAGCATGGCCTTGGGTGCAACCAAGTGGCAGACGATCAGAAAGGTAGTTCTGCCTTCAGCAATGCCTGGCATCCTCACGGGCGTGATCATGGGCGTTGCGAAAGCCAGCGGCGAGACGGCCCCCATAATGTGGACGGCAGTCACATTCACAGCCACTCCGGTGCAGATGGTTTACGGGATTGTGCCGAACCTCTTTCAGCCTGTCAACAACCTGGATTACCACCTCTTGAACCTGATCTACTTCCTGGGGGCTTGGGACGTGGAGGCCCGGGCCTGGGCAACAGCTCTGGTGCTGATCGCTCTCGTGCTAAGCACAAATATGCTGGCCATCGTGGTGAGAAACCGCTACAGAAAGAAGATATCTTGGTGATTTTGTACCACATATTTTTATTAATTTGTTTTTATCATAAAACATTTATCTTGTTATTTCCGATCCGGAAATTTCAATGCAAGTGCAGCCCATGTAAATCCCGCGCCGCTGCTGGCTATGACCACCAGATTTCCCGGCTTGATCAGCCCCCTATCCCAGGCTCGACCCAGGTTGAAGAGGGTATCAACCGTGCCCATGTGGCCGTATTCTTCAATGGATGTTAGGGTGTTCTTCTCGCTCAGGCCAATGGACTGAAAGATGCTTCGAGAGAGGCTTCTCTTGACCTGGTTGGTGAAGAGGAGATCGATGTCATTTATTGAGTAGCCGCTCTTTGAGACTGCCCCGGAGATGGCCCGGACATAATTTTCCAGATAGGTCTCGGACAAAATGCGATCAAATCCATCGGGATCGGCCACGCAGAGTCTTTTGCTCCGGGGGTCACATTCTGCCTCCTGGCCGTAGGGCAGCTTTGTTCCACCCATTGGAACCTTAACATAATCAACAGTCGAGCCGTCTGTTCGCGAGGCATATTCGAGGAGCCTGTTATCAGGCACGTCTTTCCCGATGACGGCTGCAGCAGCACCATCTCCGACCATGAAGAGGGAAAGCGATCGGGGATCGGTGTAGTCTATGCAAGGTGAAAGCTTTTCAGAGCAGACCACCAGACCGTACCTCTTCTCTGAATCGTTTTGGAGAAGGTTCTTGCAGAGATGAAGCCCCAGATTTCCGCCGTTGCAGCCATTCTTGACCTCAAAAGCATAGCAATCGTACGCACCTAAAGCCGCCTGGACGCAGGCTGCCGGCGACCACATCCGATAATCGTAGAAGCTCGCACCGCAGTAGACAATGATGCCGATCTCGCTGGCGCCCACGCCAGACCGCTTCAATGCATCTTTGGCTGCACAAATACCCATGTCGGAGGGGTGCTCGTCAGGCCCGGCGACATGCTTCTTCTCCATGCCGATCTTCTCAGTTAAAACCTCAAGAGGGATTTTGGAGATACGGGAGATCTCCTGGCTGGTGATGATGCCCTTGGGAACGTAATAGCCAACAGCTGCTATTCCCACAGTCTCGCTCTTCTGACGGGTCATGTATGGTCATACCTGGCACGTTTCATAAGGATCATTCTCTAAAAATCAAAGAGCGACTTCTGCGTTGCCGCCTTCGGTGCCACTTCGCCGAAAGAGAATAGGCTCTTCTGGCCTCTGCCCACACAGAGCCTGTCTTTGCCGACCCCGAAGCTTTCGAATATGCGCATCACAGGCGGAAGAATCTGCTTTTCCACATAGTACTCAGTGTCAAGGGGCATGTTCTTCTCCAGAGCATATGCCGGGTCCTCGGCACGGTTTACAAAGAGCTCTTTGTTCTTCTTGCCTCTTTTGCCCTGGATGATGACGAAGGGCACCCGATCTCCGACGCCCGGAACTGTTCCGCCACGCTCTCGGATCTTCTCGACCAGTTGAATGTGAGGCTGCTTGTTCTTGTAGGAGCCAGGGCTCTTGGTGTAGCGGCGGGTGAGCGTCAGGTCCCGCAGGATCTCCGGATCTTTGGAGAGATCCAGGTTCTGCAGCCGCAGGACAACCGACCGGACGTGCTCGACAGCCTCATCCACCTTTCCCTCTTTGAGGACAAGCTCGAGACAGGTCTTGATGGTCTTGGATGTCAGATCGCACCAGTCCCGGCGCACGGTCTCCATGCCACGCACCTTGATTTTATCCTTCCAGCCGTCTGCCGCAGGCTCGAACACCCAGAGAGCGTATCGTTTCTTCGCCAGGAATATGCCACGACGGGCGAAGGCCTCGAAGACCAGCTCCATTGGCTCAGGCAGAGATGACGTAACTACCTCGGCGATCTTTTTTCCGATAAGCTCTGCGTCGGACAGCGATACAGCGCTGGCCCTCGACCCTGCGGGCCGCAGCCGCACAAAGACGCTGTCCGTGTCTCCGTAGACCACAGAGAGATCAAAGCACTTCTCTCCGGCCTTTCCGAAGGGCAGAGCATCCTTGAAGATCACCTCTCCGTCCACAACGTAGACAGATCCGATATCGTCTATGATCTTCTTGGTGCGCTGGATGTTCTCTCGGCCAAAGGATGTGACGGCGTTGGCGAGAGCCAGGCTGTAGAGACGGGCTCGGGCGTAGCCGGAGTAGCCGTAGAAGCTGTTGAGCAGGATCTTCATGGCATACTGCTTGGCATCAAGAAAACGGCGCTCCTCGTCGTCGGCCTTCTTCATCAGCTTCTTGGTGTTGGTCCTAGCCTCCAACAGCTCCCGCAATACGGCAGGCATGATTCCGGGCGAGACCTGAGGAGAAACGAACCTGCCCCCGGACGGAGAGGTTATGATATCGGACTCAGGAACTGCGCCAGCTGCGCCTTCGGCAGCCCCCTGGGCAAGGTCGCGGGTGAGAACGGTTGAGTAGCAGAGGTTGTGGGCCATCATGATGGTGGGGTACAGCGACTTGTAGTCTAAAATGACCACATCCTCAACGAGCCCCTTCTCAGGCACCAGGACTGCGCCGCCCTTAAGGTCCTCATTCTCCAGGTGCCTCTCCTCCGAGACACCGGAATCAGGTTTAGCAGGCACAACCCGCCCCCGCTCGCGAAATCGGCGCAAAAGAAGGTTCTCGACCATCCCCGATTGGCCGCCGTTAACGATATCCTGGAGCAAAGATCCGCTGGCCCGTGAGAGAGCTACGTACTTGTCCATCAGCCGCAGGTCGAGGAGCATGTGCATGGCGAGGACGGCGTCTCTTCGTGAGTAGCTGATAAAACGGCGCAGCCCCTTGCCGTCTGCCTCTTCTTTCCAGAGGGCCTCAATCTCCTTGGGATCTACGTCGTACTTCTCCATCTTGAGAAGCTCGGCTGAGGCGTTACGCAGAGTGTACTGCTTGAGGCTGTAGGAGGAACGGATGATGGGCAACAGGTCCACCACCACTCGCCCGGTAACTGAGACGTCAGTTCGATTGACTATCTTTCTGATGTACCAGGAGCTGCCGTCCCTTCCAACCCGCGCCTCCAGATGCATCTGCCTGGCCCTCTCTGCGAGATATGGAAAATCGAATTCATTGGAGTTGTAGCCTGCCAGAATATCGGGGTTGTAGTCCCGAACGACAGAAAAAAACCTCGATAAAAGATCGTACTCGTTCTGACATGCGATGGTATCCTGACGAGAGCAATCGATATCCTTTCCAACGAGCACGAGGTCAGAATTTCCCTGGTAGGGAGGAGAGAAAGCCATACTGATAAGGATTGCAGGCGATACCTCGGCTTTGGGCATCTCACCATGATCCGGCAGGCACTCGATATCAAAGCTCATGAAACGCAACGGGGCATTGGCCTCATGTTCTACCGGGTGCAGTGACTGAAAATCTACCGTCGGAGCTGCCTCGGATCCAGCGGTCCATTCCGGCAGAGGGGCATCCACCCAGCTCATGCCTCCAAGAGCGGTGTCGATTAGAAATCTGTTTTTAAAGAGGATATCCGTCTCGTAGACTGCTTTGACCCCGGCCACCTCTTTGGCCTTCTCTCTCAGGACTCTCACCTCTTTTGGGTCATGAGTGGTGATGCGAAGCATCCTCTTCGGAGACGTCTGAAAGCCGATGGGCTCAAAGCGCTCTGCCACCTCCGCATCCAGTCCAAGAGCCAAAAACTCGCTTTTGGCGCTCTCAAGGAGCTTTTCATCAACTCCAGCATAAAAGTAAGGACGAAAACCTGCTGCACGGCATGTAACGCTCTTTCCCTCCGGGGTCGTGCCGAAGAGCTGCACAAGAGGATTTCTCTTGGCATCATAGGTGTAATTGGCGTCCAGGATCTGGAAAAGCATCTTTTAAAATTGAGATTTTTGCTTATATAACTTGTTGCTTCAGCTGATTGGTTCCGCTTGCATCAGAGCAGCAAAATTAAATATGAACTGTTTGAAATTCATTGCAGGATTGAAGCAAGGACTGATCTCGCGATGGATCACGATGTCTCACTGGTGCTATTTTTGCAGAGCTACCCAGCCCTGGACTTCCTGATGAAGTTCCTATCTCATTTAGGCGCCAGAGAATTCTTCTTGCTGCTCCTGCCTGCAATCTACTGGTGCGGCAATGCAGCTCTCGGATTTCGTCTGGGACTGATCTTGACAGTCAGCTACGGGATTAATGCCATCTGCAAGCTCCTCTGGCACAGCCCTCGACCCTACTGGGTGAGCCAAGATGTCTTTGCCCTGTCCGGTGAAGACAGCTTCGGCTTGCCATCCGGACACGCCCAAATCGCTGCGTCCTTCTGGGGGCTCTTGGCAGCACGCGTGGCAAGCCCACGCGCCTGGGCTGCGGCCATACTGCTCATCCTCGCCATCGGCCTCTCCCGAATCTATCTGGGAGTCCATTTCCCTCAGGATGTGATCGCAGGCTGGATGATTGGCGCAGGGATATTGGCAGCGTTTCTCTATGGCGACCGACACCTCGGAAAACGGCTTTTCAATCTGAGCCCAGGAACGCAGATCCTGATCTCTTTTGCTGCATCACTGGCGCTGCTCGCCGTCTTCTACCTGACGCAATCAACTCTGAGAGGCTGGCAGATGCCTGAGGCCTGGGCTGCCAACGCATTTGCCGAGACAGCTCAGACCATCGATCCCATGAGCGCAAAAGACGTGCTTCAGGCCGCAGGCATGCTCTTTGGAATGAGCAGCGGTTACGCAATTCTGCAAAAGCAGGGCGGCTTTTCTGCTTCCGGGTCCGCCCGATGCAAGGCCCTGCGATACATTCTTGGATTGATCGTGCTATTCATCATCTGGTATGGGCCAGGCGCAGTCCTTCCTGCAACATGGACTCTCACCTATCTGAAGGCCGCTTTTGCCGGGCTGTGGGTAGCATACATCGCCCCGCTTTGCTTTCTAAGGATGCATCTGGCGGAAAACCCATAATTTAGGATCATCTCTTTTGACCAAATTCCGTCTCGATTCTGTCCAGGAGCTGCTCCATCATGCCCTGAATCTGGGTGAACGTCTCAGAGGACGCAGCCAACTCCTTTGGCTTTTGCACATAAGGCCCCTCAGTCAGCTCATCGGCACAGTTTTGCAGCAGGTGATCGATGCTGTCCTTGGAGGACTCAAGGTGAAACTGCAGGCCGATTGCCCGTCCCAGAAGAAAGGCCTGATTGAGGCAGGCCTCGCTCTCAGCCGTTCGTGCGGCTCCTGGCGGGATGGTGAACGTATCGCCATGCCAGTGCAGTGCGACAAACCTCTGAGGCAGCACAGAGAAGATGCGGCTAGCTATGCCGTCAGAGGTCAGGCTGACCGGAAACCAGCCGATCTCTCGGAACTTGTTTCCGGTCACTTTCCCACCAAGCACATCAGAAATGAGCTGAGCTCCGAGGCATATTCCAAGAACGATCTTGCCGCGTGATATGGCCTGGCGGATGAACTCTTTCTCTCTTACGAGCCAAGGATATCTGTCGTGTTCGTAGATATTCATGGGTCCGCCCATGATGATCAGCCAGTCAAAACCAGACATATCCGGCAGCGATTCGTCTGAGAACAACAGGGTGTGAGAGAGATCATGTCCCCGCGATCTTGCCCATGCCTCGATGTTAGCCAGATCCTCGAAGGGCACATGCTGAAGATAATGAATTCTCATGGCAATCGTCTCGTCTGATCACATTCATTATCCATGTATTTGATTCTCTCTGTTCTGTGCGCAAAGGCCTCGAAAGCCTCTTAAAGCACCTGGAATTATGGCCCCGATTATGAAAGCCGGTTACAGCCCAGAATACCTCATCTACGGTGCAGGGGCCATAGGCAGCGTTCTAGGCGGATTTCTTCACAAGATCGGGCGTCCTGTGACATTTGTTGGTAGAGGCGAGCATTTTCGGGCCATTTCCGAGAATGGATTAAAGGTCAATGGCATTTGGGGAGAGCACTTCGTCCCAGCAAAAGAGGTTCAGACTCTGCCCTCAAAGAATCCAGACAAGAAGTTTCCAGTCATTTTGCTATGCGTGAAGTCCAAGGATACAGAGACCTCGGCAATTGATGCAGCGGCCCTCCTCCAGGATGATGGCATAATGGTGTCCATGCAAAACGGCCTGAATAACTGGGAGGCTCTGGGGCGCCATGCGGGAGAGGGCCGCACGGTTGGCGCGCGGGTCATCTTCGGGGCCGAGATCGTCAAGCCCGGCGAGGCTGCCGTAACAGTCAACGCTGACGATGTGCTTTTAGGCGAGCCATTTCTGCAGGTCAACAGAATTGCTTTGGAGACGCTGCAACAGGATCTCGCCCGCTCAGGCATTCCCACCAGAACAGTGAACAGGGAGGAGATCTGGGCGGCCATCTGGGGCAAGGTGCTCTACAACAGCTCCTTGAATCCTCTGGGAGCACTCTTGGAGGTGCCTTATGGCGATCTGGGCAACAACGAGAATACCCGGGAGATCATCAGGATAGTAATCGAAGAGATCTTTGCAGTAATGCGTGCCAAAGGCGTAAAGGTCGCCTATAGGGATGCAGATGATTACTACCATTACCTTCTGGACAAACAGCTTCCCCCGACGGTAGACCACCGAGCCAGCATGCTGCAGGATATTTTAAAGGGCCGAGAGACTGAGATCGATGCCTTAAACGGAGCCATCTGCCAGTATGCCCGAACGTATGACATTGCTACGCCCTACAACGACCTGCTCACAGCCCTCATCAAGTTCAAGGAGAAGAAGAAAGCTTTTTCATCCATCCCGGAGTAATATTAGCAAAATTAGCATAAGTTGGACCTCAATAAACCATTTGTGGATGTGATAGGATGCAAGAGCTGTCGGATATTCTGAAGACTATAACTGAGGAGATGCAAAAAGCCCTCTCCGCCAAGACCACGGTTGGCGATCCGGTTACGTTGGAGGACAGGACCATCATCCCCCTGATGAGCGTGGGGATGGGCTTTGCTGCCGGTTACAAATCCGGAAAGGAGGAGAGCCCGGGAGGAGGCGGCGGTGGCTTAGGCATGAAGCCCGTCGCCGTGGTGATAATCGATAAAAACGGCGTGCGAGTGGAGCGGCTGGGTGAGACACGCCACACCATGGTCGAACACATGGCCGAGGTCGTACCCAAGCTTCTGGAGGGCTTCACACACAAGAAAGAGACGCATGTCCCAATCAAGGGCGAAGGAGATCAGCCCTGATGCACCGGTGGGACCCTGACGACTACAGGAGGAGCTCCTCAGCCCAATTCAACTGGGCTATGACTCTGATTGCAGAACTGGATCTGAAAGGCAAAGAGAGCATCCTGGACATTGGATGCGGGGACGGCCGAATCACAGCAGCACTCGCTGAAATGGTCCCGAAAGGCCAGGTCATTGGAGTGGACCTCTCGCCAGAGATGATACGCCATGCCGCCAAAAGGCATTCCGGCAGTCCTAACCTTCATTTCCAGGCAGCGGATGCCTCCCATCTGCATTTTGAAGAGAAATTCGATCTGGTCGTCTCCTTCGCATGCTTGCATTGGGTCAAAGACCATCTGCCCGTCCTCAGGGGCGTGCGGGCCAGCCTCGTTCCTGGAGGCCACTTTCTCATGCAATGTGGAGGAAAGGGCAATGCCGCACGTATACTGGATTTAACCGGGGAGATCATTGCCGGTCCACCCTGGCAAGAGTACTTCAAAGGCTTTGCCTTCCCCTACAACTTCTACAGTCCAGCGGAGTACAGGATCTGGTTGGAGGAAGCCGGCCTGATTGCCCAACGGGTAGAACTTGTTTCCAAGGACATGATCCATCAGGGTCAAGCAGGGCTTGAGGGCATCATCAGAACCACCTGGCTGCCCTACACAGAGAGGCTTCCCGCCCACCTGCGAGAGAGATTCGTAAAAGAGGTTGCCGCAAGATATCTAGAGAGATATCCTCCGGACGAGAAAGACCAGGTTCATGTACAAATGATGCGCTTGGAGGTGGAGGCGACGGCGGATCATCAATCGGCCCTATGATTTATTCGCGCGGTCTTGACCAGGTGCTCGTTTAAGGTTTCATTCTGGAAATGAGCAACAACAGCAACGGCAGTGGTCACGCTGGAGGTTTGACCGGATATATGCCGCGCCGCCATAACAGAGCTGCCCGAATCAATAGCTCCACCCAGGCGTATGCCGTTGCCACCATTCCGCTATGAGGGATAATACTCTTGCGCAAAGTGAGTTAAAACGATCGAAAGCTATTTTATTATCTAATTCGTTCTCCTAGAGGAATGAGCGAGGGAACTGTCGAGAATGAGAAGACGGGCTTGAACAAGCAGAAGCTCGGTCTTAAGAACAAGCTGGATCTCAAGAGCAAGCTGGATTTGGATGACGTGGATTTAGGCATCACCCTGCCCTCCACAAACCTGGAAGAGTACATGAGGGTATTAAAGCTGGCCAGAAAGCCCAGTAGAGAGGAATTCAATATGATCGCCAAGATCTCCATCGCGGGGATAGGCATCATCGGCACCATGGGTTTCGTCATTTACGCGCTTCTCACAGAGCTGCCCAAAGTCTTTTAATCCAAAAAAATTTTTAGCTAATTTTCAGCACACATTAGCTCTCGCTTTATCAAGAGCCCGCAATGTAGCCCCAAACTCCGACTCCACAAGCTCCGTCACGCCCATGGTCTTGGGATGAAGATCCAGCTCCACTGTGACATGATGGTGGCCCAGGTTTCGAAGAGGCCGCACCTGGCGGGGTCCGTTGGTGATGGAAAAGATCTCCATGCCCTCGAGAGCCGATGCAGGTATGGCGTGGGGCACGCCGGATATCACTGCAAAGTCGTAATGCTTTTGGCCGGCCAGCTTCCGCACAGACTCACCGGTCACCGGATACTCGTCAAGCCCGCCGATGAGTTGATAGTCCACATTTCTCTCTTTCAGATCGCGAGCGACATTGGACGCATCTCTCCTGACTTTGGGAAGGCCCACCTGGTCGTCGATGTTGGCAAGAGTATCCACCTGGTCGCCAGCCACCTCGGCCACTGCAGCTGTGACGTCCGCGAACATGTAGGCGGTCTCCTTCTTGGCATTGAGGATGTTCAGACCCCTCTTTCCCCCTCGGATCAGCTCCAAAAGCCTCGCTCCTGCTTCGTATTTCAGGTCACCCCTCTCAGGCGCTAGATACTCGCTACTCGCTGCGCCGTAGAGCTTCTCGATTAAAGTGGCCTGCTCGAGCAATCCCTTCTGCCTCGATAGCTCGGCCTCGTCGATGATGCCCTTGTCTTTAGCCGCTTCGAGAGTGAGGATCACACCTTTGGTGTTGTCCCTGTAACCTGCATGAACCTCCACCTCCAGCACAGGTATGTCCAGCTCGGCGTTGAGCACCGCCTGATGCAGATCGTCGCCGATGATCATGCTGCTGCATGTGCCGGATATGGCCATCAGCTTGGGATGAAACAGCTCATTGGCCTTTTTCAATAAGGCAGTTAGAGGCCGCTGGCCTCCAAAGACGAACCCCGCCTCGTCCAGAGCCGTGGTAAGAACCCGCACTCCGTCCTCTTCCAGGAGACGGGCATGCTTGAAGCAGCATCCGCTCGGGCCGTGCAGTATGACCACATCAGCACCGAGGTCACGCAGAGTGTATAGCGCGGCCACAATCGAGCTTGGTCTCGGATGAAGTATAGTTAAGTTTTGCACTTCGCTTGCCATTCATATCACCTAAAGCATTTCACGCATGATAATAGCCTCTTGAGGCTCCCACTTTCGGCGGTCTCCAGTCCTTCTTGCAGATTGCCGGCAGTTGCGGCACCCAGCTCTTCTGCCAGGGGAATCAGCCTCTCTCCGACCAGGATCAACCTGGCAATCTCGCTTCTTCGACTCCGGAGCAGATCGGCTAGGTCAGGGATGTTCATGCCTTCGCAGACAGTCTTTGCATCCTCACCCACCACCGCGACCAGATCGGACCCGCGGGCGCGATCGAGAGCCCGTGCGACGTCCTTGACCTTGAGCCCAGAGTTGGAGCTATCGAATATAATCCGATCGCCCTCCCGCCGGATCTTCATCCTGCCAGGAAGGCCGTCAAAACCATCAAGGACCACTGCGATCTCGCGCCTCTCAACACCTGCGGCGTCCGCTGCAGCAGCAGCCGCGGATATTGCCGTCTCGTATCCCCAAAAGTCGACATCAGCCCCAAGATCCAGATTCACCTTTTCGCCGGGAAAGATCAGGCTGTCCGGCCTGGCATAGACGCTTCCGCCCGCGGCAAATGATACATCAGAAGATATCCTGGCATCGCTGTTGGAAAGGAGCTTCGCCCCACTCTTGGCTAAAGAGAACATCTGCAGCTTGGCGGTGCTGGCCCACTTGGTGCCGTTGGCTATCAGATAATCTCCAGAGAGGCTGGTCAGAATCCCATAATCAGCAAGGCCTGTACCACCCAGAGATATCTCGCTGACCAGGTTCATAGCTCCCTCGAACTGAGCTTTTCGAGCCGCAGTTATCACATTTCCCGGAGTGATGGATAGCCCCTTCACCAGAAGACGATTTCTCCCCTCATGCCACAGCTCCAGGCCGCGAGTGGTGTGAGACAACACCCTCTCCTGAAAAGAGAGAATCATGGATAGCAAGAGGGCCGTAGAGGTCTTGCTGTGCGTCCCCGTAACCTCGAAGACCCTCATGGCGGGACCACACCTCGCCATCAAAAGCTTGCCTACTGCCTCATGGTGGGTGATCACCCTCTTTTTCGCCCTCCTGGCCTCAATCAACGCAGGGACTGCGAGAGAGAGATGCACAGGAGCCACAATCAGGTCGAATCCCACGAGATCCGGGGTGTGATGATACACCTCGAAGGCCTCGGCCTGAAGGCCCGATTCAGCCATCTCACGGGCTATTACAGCCGCGCCGTGGATGGTGTCGAGTACAGCTACCTTAGAGCTTCTTCCGCCCGTTTGCATGCCAGCATCGCAATGCATTCGTCCACGCCCAGGGGCTCGGCACAGATAACCTCCACATCTTTGCCACCAATCTTCAAAATGCCTCTGCGCTTCTGAGGATCGATGCCCATCTCATGGGGAATGTCCTGACGGGTATGTACGCCATGAGCCAAAAAGAGCGGAAGAGCCACTATCCTAGATACATCGGTCCCTGCAAAACCATTCAGACCCTCCGGAATGGTAGGGTGGTTCATATTGAGATAAGCGGTCCTAACCGGTCCGGAGTGGTTCTTGCCGATCAAATTGGCTAGCGATTCCACCAGTTCTTTGTTATAGGGCAGGCTGGAACCATGCCCTAGCACGAGTATGCCTACATCCTTCATGAAAACACCAGTATTACTTTTTACAATTCCCGTATGAAAAGGACGATAGATCCATAAGTACTAAATCCTTTCGAGGCAGGTAGGACGAGGAGGACGACTTTCCAGAGAGGATCTGCGATCTGCATGAATTGGAAACAATGGATTATGATATTTTCAGCCATCATCCTGGCTTTAACGATCTCGATCGAAGCAGCTGTTCCTTTTGAGGTGGTCCTCTGCATAAATGAGAACTTTACCCAGGAGAATTGCACATTTCAAGTCGAGGATATAGACACTCAGGCCGGCAAGGTCTGGCTGCTGATCCAAGAAGAGCAAGAGCCATCAGAATCGAAGGTCCTCGGAATAAACGATTCAATGGACTTCGACAGGCTGAGGCTGATGGTGACCGGGATTTATGCGGGCGAGATGGCAGACCTCGTCTGCCTGAGGATCAACAGCTCAAATCCCGATTTCCAAGAGCCCTGATTCACTCAAACCCTGATCCCAGAGAAATGCTTCTCGAAGACTCTGCAGATCTCCGCAGGCTTCTCTATGACGAAGACGTCGTCCATCCCGCGAAGCCGATCTACGTGCTCAGCATCCTGCTTTCGAATACGCAGACGCATCTCGCTGCCATCAGGAAGGATGGTGGTTATGATTCCGGGCACATAGTCGCAGGGCATTATGTAACTTGGAACGAACGCCTTCTGGGACATGATGGCAGCATTGGATAGCAGAGAGTCGGCCAGGCCCAGTGAGATCTTAGCCACGGTGTTCGATGTGGCAGGTGCTAAAAGCAGGAATTCATAACGCTTTACCTGGAGCTGGCCGGCCAGAAATGGAGAGTTCGCATTGATCTCCACCCAGACCTTGTCAAAGTGCTTCTCCAGGGTGTTGAAGAGCTTGTAGTACTTGATCACCTGCTCGCCTGCCTTGGATACGAAGACCCGCACGTCTACTACATCGTCGTACTGCTGCTGTAATTTTATCATGGTCTGGACCGTCTCTACAATGCGGTCGCCGCTGCCCGTTATCCCCCACGCAATCTTCTTCTTTTGGCCATCGTTATTCAATGCGATCACCGCCTAAGAGTGTCACCATCTCAGCGAATTTTTTGGTCGTCTTTCGCAGAGATCGGAATCCCTCCAGATCCTCCTTCGCACCCTCCAGGGTGTCGCGAGACCAGAAGGTTGCCCCCAGGTTGGCACCGAAAAAGCCACCGCTCACAGGGATCATGCCATTGAGAATGAAAAATGCATGGATCTGCTGAAGGGTCAGCTCCTGGCCGCCCATGCGGTCGCCGCCTACTGCTATAGCCATGCCGGGCAAGAGCTTCAGGGCTTTGGGATTGGCGGCGAGCGCAGCTCTTGTTCGATCTATTACTATCTTTGTCTGGGCGCTCATGCTGCCGTTGTAGACAGGTGTAGCGATGACCAAACCGCGCGCCTCGCGAATGAGCGGATAAAGCTGGTGCATGTCGTCCTTCACCACACACACACCGTTTTTGAGGCAGTAGTCGCAGTGCCGACAGGGAGCGATCTGCTTGCCGCGAACTGTAAATTGCACGGTCTTCAGGCCTCTCCCCTCCAGCATCTTGAGGGCTTCTCCCAGGATATGCTCTGTCGCCATATTCCTTGGGCTGCCGGATATGCCGAGAATCATGATAGACTATCGGAGCTGAAGATATTTCAGATTGTCGAATCCCGCTCAGCCAGGCGCAGCCGGATCATCTCCTCAACCTCGGCTGATGTGGTACAAAACACCTCTTGCAGGATCTCTTTGGCTGTCTCTAGCTCCAGAATGCGTCTGTCCGGCCTCACTTCACAATAGACCCTCCTCTCGGCCTTTGGCCTCCGAGAGAGAGGCCAACCCATCTGTGCGAAAACTCCTGCCATGATAGCCATCTAGTACGTGTAAGAATAAAAGCTTTTCTGGTTAAAATGATAACAGTAAATCATTTCGCAGGCTAATAAAAGTATGAGTAAGATACAATTGTTCCGCTAATAATGCCTCAATAAATCCCCAGGCATTATGATAGAAGCATGTCCCGCCGGAAAAAGGATGGCCGTGCGGGGCGAAAGTGATGCAAAGAATATTATGCGGGAATTGCGAAAGCGTTAATCATGATCAGGGGCAAGGCTTGGGTTTTTGGAGACGATGTGGATACGGATGTGATCATCCCTGGCAAGTACCTGCGCACAAAGGATGCCAGGCTCTGGGCGGAGCATGCTATGGAGGGATTGGACCCCATGTTTGCCTCTCAGGTAGAGCCGGGTGATGTGATTGTGGCCGGCAGGAACTTCGGCAGCGGCTCGTCACGCGAGCAGGCTCCCCGCGCTCTGTTGGGTGCAGGAGTCGCGGTAGTGGTGGCCCGCTCCTTTGCTCGCATCTTCTACAGAAATGCCATCAACGTGGGCCTGGCCCTCATTGAGGCTGATGTGACTGCCAAAAAAGGCGATATCGTCGAGATAGACCTGGAGAGAGGAACTGTGCGGGTAGGAGAAGAGGTCTACCAGGGCACAAAGCTTCCCGATTTCCTGAGAGAGATATTGGATGACGGCGGCCTGGTGGCACATCGCAGACGGCAGAAAGGATTGGTCTGATCGCATGATCTTTCCAGAAGATTATAAGTCGGTAGGGGTCAAGGACCAGGAAAGAAGGGGCGAGCCAGTCTACTTTGCCACCGAGTATCTCCTCAGCCGGGAGGGTCCCAGGCTTTACCAGGTCACGAGCCGGGGAACGGGATTCATGAGGCAGGTCTCGACTCTGGAGCTGATGGCTTCGGGCAAGGAGATAGTCTTTTATCCGGATATTGTTGACACCAGAAACCGGGCCAGGCTCATTGAGCTGGCCGATGGCGTTTGCCAAAGCAGTAACGCCAGCACAGTCGTATTTCAGGGGCCGGATGAGCACATCACCTTTGTCAAAGATCCGGATCCAGGCCAGATCCTCTGCATCGAGGTTCTGGATGTCACCCCGCCGGATCCACCCTGGCTGGTCCATGTTCTTCGGAATTTAGAAGCTTCAGGAGTGTTCGGGGACCTTACGGTTCGATTTGAGCCCCGCATCTTAGACCTGCGCCGCTTTGGCTGCGAGGGCGTCTATTACCCATGCCGGGCTTCAGGACTGAGTCGTTGTCTGGACACGGATCCGGTGGTCCACGAGTATCCCCGGATTGTGGGATGCGAGGTCTCGCGAGAGATTTTTTTGGCCAATAACCCCGGCAAGAATTTCGATTTCGTCAATATCTGCCCTCTGCATTGCCACGAAGAGGTCTTCATGCCCAAGAGACCGTTTCTCACCCGATGCTGCCGCTCTGAACGACGGGGGAAGACCAATAAGAACGGACAGCCGGGAATGGTAGTGCATTGGGGAGACGGCCCGACGAAGATAGCGGAGGCTGTGAGATGTCTGGTGCAAGAAATAAAAGAATTGCAGTGATCGCAGGCGACGGCATAGGGCCGGAGGTAATACAGAGTGCTCTGGCGGTGCTGGACGCAGCAGGCGCTGATTTGGAGATCGTGCCGGTGGAGATTGGCCTTGGCCGCTGGAAGAGGACTGGACAGGCCATGGATGAAGCGGATTTAGAGACCCTCAAGGAGTGCGACTGCATATTTCTAGGGGCCATCGGCACTCCGCCTGACCCCAATTACAAAAGCGTTCTTCTCCGCATTCGAAGGGAACTGGACCTTTATGCCAATATCCGGCCCGTCAAATCCTATGATCTTGATTTTATCATCGTGCGGGAGAACACAGAGGGGCTGTATTCTGGCATCGAGGAGGTAGGAAGAGAGGAGTCGCGAACCATTCGTGTGGTCACGCGAAAGGGCTCGGAGAGGATAGCAGAGATGGCCTGCAACCTCGCTCTCTTCAGGCGAAAGCTGACAATCATCCACAAGTCCAATGTGCTTCGATCTGACCGCCTCTTCCTTGAGGCCTGCCGAACGGTAGCTGAGCGGCGGGGCGTGCCCTCTGAGGAGATGCTTGTGGATTCAGCCGCCTACAATCTTGTGGTAAACCCCAGGAGGTTTGATGTGATGGTCACCACCAACCTCTTTGGAGACATTTTGAGCGACCTGGCTGCAGGAGTGATAGGAAGCCTCGGGCTATGCGCCAGCGCCAACCTAGGCATCAACCGCGCGCTGTTTGAGCCAATCCACGGCAGCGCCCCGGATATAGCAGGAAAGGGCATCGCAAACCCCATAGGAGCCATTAGGAGCGCCGCAATGATGATTCAATGGCTCGGCGACATAAAGACAGCAGGGCAAATCGAGGCTGCAGTGCAAAAAGCCCTTGAGCGAGGAGTGCGGACCCCAGACCTGGGTGGAAGAAGCAGGACTGCAGAGGTGACGGATGCAGTGAAGGGATACCTCGCGAACCCAGCAAATTAGATCATTTCTTTTTCTTCCAGAGAGATGTCAGCAGACGGGAGAGGCTCCAGGGAAGGCTATTTTGCAGCCGCTTTTTTATCTGCTCGGATGAGCCACGTCCGCTCTTGGATCGTTTCACCATAGAGATGACCTCATAGCCACACATTTCATTCACGAGGCTTAATAGATGATGCTTCAGAGGCACACACAGTTGGCAAAACTTTATATTTGTACATAATCTAAATATATTTGGTGTGTTAAAATGAATCGACAAGCCAAAAATGGCATTTTCCTGATAACTTCGCTATTAATCCTCTTTTCTGCCACCTGGGCCTTAGGAGCGGACTCGTCTGCTCTGGGTGGAACAAACCTATCCCTTAACGGCACTGCCTTTTCGGATGAGAATGCAGACGGCATATTCTCCGCAGGAGAGACCGGCCTCTCCAATGTGACCATTCGACTGATGCACGAATCCCAGGAGGTATCCAAGACCGTCACTAATGAATTGGGACAGTATATCTTCGACAATATCTCACCGGGCCTCTACAGGCTTGAGGCAGATCCGATTTCAGAGGGAGACCAGACCGCTCCGGGCGGCGGTTACTATGAGGTGAACCTCAGAGATATGCCTGGGTTTGGACTGAACTATGGTTTTTTCATTCCATCAAACCTAACAGCATCTCTTCCTGAAAAGGCTCATAGCCTCATGCACCCCACAGAAAGCGATTTGAGACAGTGGACAGAACAGTACGATTCCGCTCCCAAGGCATTTCTCAGCTCTGATATCGGAGCCAAGATGGCAGCTGCGCCGCCTGTCAACTACAGCCTTCTCGACATCTTGAAGTACACGCCATCTGAACGCGATCAGGGAACCTGCGGCAACTGCTGGATCTGGGCTGGAACCGGGGCAATGGAGATAGAGTACGCCCGCCAGACGGGCCTGTCAGACAGGTTCTCCATCCAGTACATGGATTCCAGCTACAACGACGGCTCGGACGACGAGGGAGCATGCTGCGGCGGCTGGCTGGAGGACTTTGCAGCCTTTTACAATGAAAATGGCATCATAGTTCCCTGGTCCAATGCCAATGCCCATTATCGCGATGGTGCAAATGACTGCGGCGAATCCTCGGCAGTCTTTTCAGCCAGCATATCCACGAGCCCCCATTACAATCTTAGCTCCATATCCGCCACGACCGTTGCTACCCACGAGATGGACAGAGAGACAGCCATCACAAACATCAAGAACGTCCTCTTGCAGGACCGAGCCATATGGTTCGGTTTCTTCCTGCCTGACGAGAGCGCCTGGAGAGACTTCTACAACTTCTGGGGAACAGAACCAGAGAGCGCGGTGTGGCAGCCGGACTTTGCCTGCGGCAGGGAATATGACTACAATACCGGTGGAGGGCATGCAGTCCTCTGCGTGGGATACGATGAATCAGATCCCGATAACCGCTGCTGGATCATGCTCAATAGCTGGGGCACGACCGCCGGCAGGCCTGCTGGCTTGTTCCGAATGAGCATGGATATGGATTATGACTGCAGCTATCCCGACGCAGGATATGCTTTCTACTGGATGACACTGGACATGATATGCGCGGAAAAAGAGAACAATCCGCCTGAAAAGCCTGCAACTCCCGCGGGACCTGCCAGAGGATCTGTTGGACAATTGCTGAGCTACACCACCGCCACAATAGACGCTGATAGGGATTACGTCAGGTTCACATTCGACTGGACAGACGGCACAAGCACCCAGACCAAGCCATCCTCCAAGGGCTCGGGAACGGCCAGTCACTCCTGGAATAAGGCTGGAAGCTACCAGGTAAAGGCTAAAGCCACTGACAGTCAGGGAGCTGCATCCCCCTGGTCTGATGTCCTTCCTGTAAACATTGACAAGGCCAATGGGCTGCCGACAAAGCCTGCCACTCCTGCGGGTCCAGCTTCCAGCAGTCCAGGAACAGTCTGCACATTCACCTCATCGGCAACGGATCCGGACGGCGATGATCTCCAGCTCACCTTCGACTGGGGAGACAAAAGCCAGTCGTCTACAGGGTTCTTCAAATCAGGAAATCCGATCAGCGCAAGCCATGCCTGGGCACGACCCGGCACATACTATGTGAGAGCTATGGCCACAGACAAAAGAGGCGGGCAGTCCGCCTGGTCCTCTTATCTCAAGATTACCATAATCAAGAATACTCCGCCAACGAATCCGAAGCCACCCGCGGGCGTTTCAAGAGGATTTGTGGGGAAAAGCTACTCATTTATTGGATACAGCACAGATCCCGATAGAGATCGGATCTCTTACACCTTCGACTGGGGAGATGGTGAGAGCACAAAGACGGCATTTCTCCAATCAGGAACCTCAGCGCGCGCCGCCCATGTCTGGGAAAAAGCAGGAACGTACACGGTCAAAATTATGGCAACAGACAGCATTGGAGCAACATCCAAATGGTCAGCATCAAAGAACGTCGTGATCAAGAGTCACATCCAACGAACACCTCTTAGCGCCGCCAGGAAGACAGCCAACGGATCAGGCGTTGATGGCTGCCCATGCTAGAAGGATTAGCAGAATAAAAAGCAAAAATGCAATAAGGGCATGAGGAAGTTGACGACCCTCATGCTACCTGATCTTTTTAGTGATCTTTTTAGAGAGCACTGACCCAGGCCTCAGCCCTCCGTCCCACCTCGGCGGGATCCATCGGAACGCGGGCCACGCCGGTTTCGATTGCAGCGCGAGCGACAGCCGCAGCAACAGCCGGGACCACCCTTCGGTCCAGGGGCGATGGGATGATGCACTTCTCGGATACATTTTCCACAAGGCCTGCGATAGCATGTGAAGCTGCGACCTTCATGGCCTCGTTTATGTCTGATGCCCTGACATCGAGAGCCCCCCGGAAGATGCCTGGAAAGCCCAAAACATTGTTGACCTGATTGGGGAAGTCAGACCTGCCTGTGGCAACCACGCGAGCACCTGCCTGCATGGCCAGGTCGGGCATGATCTCAGGCACCGGATTGGCCATGGCAAAGACGATCGCATCCTTCGCCATGCTCCTGACCATCTGAGGAGTGACTATGCCTGCAACTGAGAGGCCCAGGAAGACATCTGCCCCGGAGATGGCATCAGCCAGGGTTCCGCTGACATTTCTGGGATTGGTCAATTGAGCGATCTCTTTTTTGGAGGGGTTGAGATCGGTCCTGCCCTGGTGAATCACTCCTCGGCTGTCGCAGAGGATGACATCCTTGGCACCGAAGCTGTAGAGGAACTTGGTAACGGCAGTTCCTGCTGCACCCGCGCCACTCACAGCCACCCGCAGGGACGGAAAGCTCTTGCCTACAACCTTCAAGGCATTGATTAGCGCAGCCAGGGCAACCACTGCAGTGCCGTGCTGGTCGTCGTGAAAGACAGGGATATTCAGAATCTCTTTGAGGCGCGCCTCCACCTCGAAACAGCGAGGTGCGCTGATGTCCTCTAGGTTGATGCCGCCAAAGACGGGCTGTATCGCCGCCACTGTATTCACGATGACATTCGGGTCCTTGGAGGCAACAGCTATTGGGAAGGCATCGATTCCCGCGAAGTTTTTGAACAATATGGCCTTACCCTCCATAACTGGGATGGATGCCAGGGGGCCGATGTCGCCAAGCCCCAGCACTGCGGTCCCGTCTGTTACCACTGCAACGATATTGCCCTTGGAAGTGTACAGATAAACGTCATCCGGATTCTTCTCAATCTCGCGACAGGGCTCGGCAACGCCCGGAGTGTAGGCCAGGGAAAGATCTTTTGCAGTAGCGCAGGGCACCTTGCTGTGGATGGCAATCTTGCCACCAGAGGCCTTATGAAATTCTAAAGCATCATCTCTTAGAGTCATAACAACACCTGAAGTATTGGATCTTCTGGCCAATGGGAGGAGCAACAGATATAAAGCATGGGTAAGACGGAGGTAAAAATAGGCCGGGGTGGCAGAGCGGACAATTTTCGCGGCTGGAAGGCCGCGGGAGTTCATACGCGGCAGGCTCGAGACCTGTTGTCCCTTCCTGGGACGCTTGGGTTCAAAATGGCGAGAGCGCAACAGCTCCACCAGGAAAATCCCAACCCCGGCGCTATTTAATCAGATCAGAAAAAGGCGATAAAATTATGGCTAGATTTCCAGAAGCTGAAAAGAGAATCTTGAATCTCAAGATATGCATGCGCTGCAACGCACGAAATCCCGTTAGAGCAACCCGATGCCGCAAGTGCGGCTACCACGGACTGAGGATGAAGTCCAAGGAAAACAAGACTGCATAGATGACATTTGAGAGGGGCAAGGTCGAGCTTCTGCTGGCTTCTGCAGCAGCCCGCGGAGCCGGGCATCTAACCCTTATCGATCCTGACTCCCAGAGCCCGGAAGAGGCCGCGAGAATGGCCCGCGCCGCGACCGAGGGAGGGACCGACGCCATCATGGTAGGCGGCTCAGTAGGCGCGGCAGGAGTTCTCCTCCATGAGACGGTAAAAAAGATCAAGGAACAGACAGATCTTCCTGTGATCCTCTTTCCCAGCAGCGTAGCTGGCCTATGCGAGAACGCAGATGCCTTATTCTTCATGAGTCTTCTCAACTCTCGCTCCCCTGCTTATATCGTAGAAAACCAGGCGCTGGGCGCCCCTCTCGTTTTGCGCTATGGCCTTGAGCCATTGCCCATGGCCTACATCATCATTGAGCCAGGCGGAACTGTGGGCTACGTTGGCGACGCCCGGCTCATACCGCGAAGAAAGCCAGAACTGGCTGCAGCCTACGCCTTGGCCGCCAAATACATGGGCATGAGGCTGGTCTACCTGGAAGCAGGGTCAGGTGCGGACTCTCCAGTGCCTACCAAGATGGTGGCACTGGTCAAAAAGCTCATAGGAGACGTTCTGCTAATAGTAGGCGGCGGCATCAGAAGCGGTGCGGCAGCGGCAGAGCTTGTGGCAGCTGGCGCTGACCTGATTGTGACCGGCACGGCTGTAGAGAAGAGCCAGGACGTGGCATCCTTTGTCTCAGAGATGACGACCTGCATTCGAAGGTAGTTATCTGTGAACAGCCCCATCCGAACATTCTTGGATCAGAACGACCTGGACGGTTTTCTTTATGTCGGCGACAGCATCTGCGACGCCAACATGTATTATCTCTCCCGCTTTTTAGCTGGCGACAGGTTTGCCCTTCTCGTCCAGGAGAAGACCACCATTCTCGTCTCATCCATGGAGAAAGGTCGGGCCCAGAAGGAGTCCACAGCCGACAAATGCCTGAGCACCTCACAGTACCGAATCATGGAATTGCTCAGGGCTGGCGGCAAGCCGAATGAGGCTTATGCCAAGGTGCTGACAGAGTTCTTGCGCGACCACGGCATCATGCATCTGGGCGTGCCCCAGAGCTTTCCAGCTGGAGTTTACCAGCGCCTCTGCCAGGATTTCGAAATCAGTATCATGGAGAGCCCCACAGCAAGCTGGCGGATGATAAAGAGTCAGGAAGAGCTGCAGGCAATCGCCGCCAGCCAGAGGGCCTGCAAGAGATCCATGCGCCGGGCGGTCCAGCTCATCGCAGGATCAAAACCCCGCGGCGAGATCCTATTCAGAGGAGATGAGCCACTCACATCAGAGATGGTGCGCGGGGCAATTGAGGTGTCTCTTCTGGAGGACGGTTGTGAGGCCGCGGACACAATTGTAGCCAGCGGCAGACAGGCTGCAGACCCTCACATGAGAGGCACGGGCCCCCTTCAGGCTAATTCTCCAATTGTCATCGATATATTTCCCAGGTCGAAGAGCAACCGGTACTTTGCAGACATGACCCGCACAGTTCTACGGGGCGAGGCTGCACCAGAAATCACTGAGATGTATGAAGCTGTGCGACTGGCTCAGGATGCTGGGCTCAAGGCCATCCGTGCGGAGGTCGATGGCAGCGAGGTCCATTCCAGGGTCTCGCAGGTATTCATAGATCAGGGGTACCCGGAGAGAGAAGACCGCGGGTTTACCCATTCTACCGGCCACGGCGTGGGATTAGATATTCATGAAAAGCCCTCGATAAGCGAGATAGGTGAGGCCCTGAAGAACAATGCCGTGGTGACTGTTGAACCGGGGCTGTACTATCCAGATACTGGAGGCGTGCGGCTGGAGGATCTGGTGGTTGTAAAGGAAAACGGCTGCAAGAACCTCACTCATTTTGAAAGGCAGCTCGTGCTATAGGTCTTGAAAATTAAATCAAGCTACCCCATATTCCTATTTTGAGGTGTAATAAATGGATGCTGAAATCTTAGAGAAGTACCGGAGTGCTGGGAGAATTCTGGCCGAGGTGCTGGCCGAGGCCCGGCCCAAGATAGAAACTGGAGCGTCGCTTCTGGATGTGGCCAATTTCGTTGAAGATGCCATAAGATGCAAAGGCGGCCATCCGGCTTTTCCCTGCAACATATCTCTGGACAGAAATGCGGCTCATTATACTCCATCGCCAAAAGACCTCAGCACCTTTGGCGAGAGCATGGTGAAGCTGGATGTCGGGGTCCATGTGGACGGCTACATCGCCGATGCTGCGATAACAATCGATCTGAGCGGACACGACAAATTGACTGAGGCCTCCAAAGCTGCTCTGGAGGCGGCGCTCGATATAGTTCGACCGGGAGCAAACACCGCCCAGATAGGAAAGGTCATTGAGGAGACGATAATCGGCTACGGCTACCGGCCAGTTTCCAACCTGACGGGCCACGGCCTATCCAGATATCAGGCCCATGATGAACCTGCTGTGCCCAACAAGGCTATGGAGAAGGGCACTGTCTTGAAAGAGGGCGATGTGATAGCCATAGAGCCCTTTGCCACCAATGGTTCAGGCAGGATCAGCGAGGGGCCAATCAATGAGATCTATGGGTTTTCTGCACCCAGGCCAGTGCGATTGCCTGCGGCTCGATCCCTCTTAAAGGAGATCACCGAGAATTACAGAACACTCCCCTTCGCCCGGCGCTGGCTCAAAGGCGAGAGGGCGGAATATGCGCTCATGCTGCTCTTGAGAAGCGGAGCTGTTCATACATACCCCGTGCTCTGGGAGGTGGAAGGGTCTCTTGTATCCCAGGCAGAGCATACCGTTGTTATTCTTGAGGAAGGATGCGAGGTAACAACCAGATAGTCAAATCCAGGATCGGGGCCTAATCGCCCTCATCCGCATCCTCGGAACCGTCGTCGTCTTTGTAGCTATCATCACCAATCATTGCAGCAGAGATCGCGTCGATCCCATCCAAGAGCTCCGCAGTCATGCAGTAAGGTATTTCGCCCAGCTCCGGAAGGCTCTCCCCGCCGATCACCCTGGCGCCCACCTGGCTCAGGAGATCGAATGCAGAATCCAGATCTTCCTTCTGCTCAGCAGCTATCGCTTCTGCCACCATCTCATCTAAGGTACTGTCGCGATCAAAGCTTCCTGTGATGTACCGCTGACTGGAAACGAATACTGCGGCAAGGGAGGTCTTGAGGGACTCGATCATCAGATCTGCGTCTTCTCCAAGTGACTCGTGCTCGGCAAAGACAATGGACCTGATGGCCGTGATCTCGGCCATGGCCTCCTCAGGAGTTATGACCTCTTTCTCTGAGCGGGCTATTACTTTGAGACAGGCCAGCACCACGTCATCCATGATGTAGATAAATACGGCACCAGAATTTTTTTCGTCCGCCTCAGAGAGCTTGAAGTTGCTGCTCTTGACCTTATTCATCCAATTGAGCCAGCGCTTCTCTGTGTAGAATTCTTCCTTCATTTTACAACTCATCCTTTCTTCATTTGCTAAACCTTATCGGTATGTATCCGCCAGGGCCACTCTTTCTAGAACAAGATCGTCTATCCTTTCCATGCCTACTGCAATAAGCTCCTCTGAAGAGATATGAAAAGCCCGAACCACAGCCTTTGCATCAAACGAGCAACCCCGTCCGTCAAGCTCAATGATCCCGGACAGCTCTACAGAGTCAGGCCAGCAGCATCCTTCACCGGGATTGGCGAGGACAAGTGCGATTCTCTCGGTGCTATCTGTGATCCCGATGACAAAGGCTCTTTCAATCTGCCTCTCCCCGGAGGCATAACGCATGATCTCCATGCCTCTATTTTTAGCTATGTTTCTTCCTTCGGAGAAGGCCGCCAGCGCCTTTTCTGCGGCGAAAAAAATGTGCCTCTCACTGACGACCAGATCTGCATCCAGGGCCTGTGCTATGCAGCCATGACGAGATTGCAGATCTTTCAATGCGGATATGAGCCGCGCACTATCCCGAATTGCCGGCTTTCCAAAGAGCACGCGAATCTCATCCATCAAATTCCGATCTGATGAAGAGGGTTAAAAGCTTACGGTCTTAGGGCGGAAACGACCATTGTTTATTCAACTATAGGCTAGTAAAGAATAGTCCACTAAAAACAGCACAGCTAAAATCTAAGAAGGGGGCAGGATCACTGCCCATAATTATTGAACTTTCGAACGAATCAAACCAGGCCAACGCGCTGCAACCTTAACAGGTCAGCGGTATTCAGCTTCTCGCCCTGTCTGAAGTGGGTAAGGATCTCCTCGGCCTCGCGCTTGGCAACCTCTTTGGCGCGATCTTCCTTGATATCCCGATTTTTCTTCTTCAAGCCCACGATGACCTTTTCGAAGTCGCGAACCTCTCGCTGGGTGCGGATGAACTCCTTGTGCTGCTCATCGGCGGCCTCCTGGGCCTTCACGAACTCCTTATGAGCAGCATCCGCTTCAGCGCGAGTCTGATCGGCTTCTTTGAAGGTGGCGATCATCTGATCATGGTATTCTTGAGCAAGTTCCGCGAACTTGGTGACCTGATCATGGTGCCCAGATGCCTGGTCCCTCATGGCCTGCGCTTCATCTAGGAGCTTTCTCAGCTCATCATTCTTCTCGAGCTGCTCTTTTCTGCCCTTGAACTCTGCATGCAAGGCCGCGATCTTATCGACCAGTTGCTTCTCTTTATCCGGAGTTAAAACCTCAGTCTGTTGCCTGAACTCCAAATGATCGATCTCTCTTCGAAGATCCCTGATGGAGCGCTCACCTGTAAGGTTGTACTTCTTCCGAATATCGTCTATCCTTGCATAGAGCTGGTTGGTCTTCTCGTTGTATTCATCCCTAAGCTTCTTGGACTCGGCGACGTTCTTGTTGTTCTCATCCCGCAGCTTCTTGAGCTCCTGGGCCTTGTCTATCAGCTCTTTAGTGGCCTTGTTGAGCTCATTTCGCTTGGCGGCCCATTTGCTCGCCTCAGCATTCAGTTGGCTGCGTCTATCCTTGAAGGCAAGGGACTCCTGTCTGAGTTTGCCTCTCTTATCTTCCAGTTCTGCCAGCATCCCCCGTTTGTCCTCCTGTTCCAGCCCGCGGCTGGGGTTTGGTCCCACTCCGGAACCAAAAAACCCGGGAACCCTTCGCCTGGGTGGCGAAGCGCTTCTCTTTAGCACTATACCTGTGGGGTTTTTTGCATGCTCATTTTCGCTCTAACGACCGATGTCAATCTTGTTATATAACTATCAATTCAATCGGGTTCTTTGCTCAAATAATCCGACTTGCGCGCAATGGTTACGATCAAAAGGCGACCTTCCCATAAGATCGATAAGAGCAAGCATGCCTGTATATATCAAAAACCCTTTACGTATTAACCTTTTGGTTATGCCATTTCCAAGCTCTTAAGTCACTATAGGTGCGTCAGGCCAAAAGCCGAGTGGCAATCGAATTGCAGCAGTGAAATAATTCACCTCATGATCCATCTTTGCCCTTATAAAAAGGCAATCAACAGATTAAAATAGGTGAGTTGATGAAAAGAAACCAGGATCATTAAAAAATAGTGTTATTCGCTTTAGATGGAGGGATTGATCTGAAGAAGGCTATGCAAGTATTAATCGTAGCAATGGTTCTAGTTGCTCTTACAGGATGTTCATTGGCCTGGCCCGCTCAAGTAACCACTTGGCCAGCAACATCAAAGTACCCGAACGGATACGAGGAGACAAATAGGACATTTGATTTTGAGCAGAGCGTGCAGGGAAATGGCTATTTCATGACCTATCTGTATGCCAAGGCCGGCAACGTCGCAGTTAAGAATTATGCTCACGGCTCCGGATCCTTGAACAGCGAGGCCACTCTTACCTACCAGAACCAGTACCGCTCGACGCATAATACATACTCCGACTACAACGATTTCCTGCAGAACTGCATCCAGTTCAAAGAGGATGTCGCAATGGTCTATGCACCCATGAAGATCGCCGTCGGAAATGGCTATTACGCAGCAAACCCACTGGACTACAGCTCTCTGCTCAAGGAGAAGACCTGGGTAAAGAACTACCTCGCCGGCACCAGCATGCACCATGAGGTAGAATACGCCCACGCCCTTGACAAGGAACTCGAGATTGTAGGCAAAGAGAAGATCAACATGACCTGGGACCCAGAGCTTGAGTCGGTTGGCTACACCCAGATGAAGGTAGTCGAGGATGTAACTGACGGCAAGGCACACATCGGCGTCCTGCAGGCCAACGAGAATTTCCCGGCCATAGTAGCCGACGATATCGATTCGATTCATGACCTGGCGACCTGGAATGGCAACATGAATGCAGACAAGTCCGCTTGGAAGAACCCGGCCATCGAGATCGATGAGGATTACTGGGGAACCTATCACATCGAGAAGAATATGACCCTCGAGGTGCCCTACCACCTGATTCAGAAGAGCGAGGACTGGCTGCCCTGCTGCTTCGGCGGATTCGAGTCCATGAATACCCTCGACAAGAAGGTATTCAAGTCGGCAACTGGAATCTTTGACTGCACCTGCTTCAAGGTACCAACCCAGGCAGAGTTCCCGAGAGTTTACTAAAGAGAGAGGATTTCTCCTTTCTCGTCTTTCATTTTTTGGTCGTAATCATCATTTTGCAGAGAAGCTCTTTTATGGCTGAAACAGCCAAGCCTTCATTATGCAACTATCGACCTGGGAGCCCATATATCAGCAGATCCTGGATGACTTCGGATTTTCTCGCAGAAGAGATGAGGAAGCCGGACAGCATCTCTCCGATCTCCTAAAGGGCTATAGCTCACAGATTTCCGCAGCACGGGAGATAGTCTCAGGCCGCCGGACGATAGTATGCGGCAATGCCCCGATTCTCTCTAGAGAGCTTGCTAAAAGAGTGGAACGGGGCGAGATGCTGTCGAAGGACACAGCGATTCTGGCTGCCGACGGAGCCACTGAGGTCCTGATGAAAAATGGCATTGTGCCTGACATCGTGGTCACTGACCTTGACGGCCCCTTTGCCGCGATCCTCGCAGCCAACCGGAAGGGAGCCATCCTGGCGGTGCATGCCCACGGCGACAACCTGGATGCGCTCAGCAGATATGTGCCCCAACTTGAAAGAATCATAGGAACAGTGCAATGCAGCCCCCTTCCGGGGCTCTACAACTTCGGAGGGTTCACAGATGGGGACAGATCTGTATTCCTGGCGAGAGAGCTTGGAGCCTTCGAGATAGATCTCCTGGGCTTTGACTTCGATGACAATAGCGTCACGCCCAGAAAAAAGAAGAAGCTGGCCTGGGCGAAGAGGCTGATAGATCTGGCCCTGATGGAGGCAAGACGATAGGCTATCTGCCGCTATCTGCCAACGAGATCGAGGACCGCGTCGGTCGCCTCTTTCGCCACGGCTTTTTCGCTTTGGCCGGCGTCGATAAGCACAAACCTTCGAGGCTCAAGGGCAGCAATCGCCCGGAAGTTCTCGTCCACCAATCTTAAAAACTCCAGACGCTCGAACTTCTCCCTGCCCGAACGCGATTGCATCCTCTTTAAGGCGGACTCGGGCTCCAATAGGAAGAGCAGAGTCATGTCCGGCAGGATATTCCAGGGCCGCGAGATGCTCTGGATCCAGGATACGGGATCGGGCACAATTCCGCGCAGCGTCACTCCCTGATAGGCGGCAGTCGAGTCGGCATACCTGTCAGACAGCACTATCGCACCGTTCTCCAAAGAAGGAATGACGGTCTCCGCCAGATGATGGGCATGGTCCGCCATGAAAAGAAATAACTCTTGCATGCGCATTGCAGCAGAGGCTTCACTCCCTTCTCGATCGACTTTTCCCAGCTCCGCTCTCAATATCCTGCCCACATCACCAGTGGTGGGCTCGGCAGTAAGCACAATTCTCCTCTCAGACAGCACCTGCCGAAGCCTTGAGGAGATATGCCGAAGGACGGTGCTCTTTCCAGAACCGTCGATGCCCTCCAGGGTGATGAGCCGACCTAACACGCAATTGATGTGCTCCGGGGAAGAGATCAAACTATCGATATCCTTATTAATTTAATAATAGTGATTGTCGCCCGATACTAACTCTGGCACTTCATCCGATGGGTATCCGCAGTCAGTCCAGTAACCCTCGCAGCGGGCGTCTGTACCGCATTTGGGTTGTCTCATGGTCATAGGTAGACAGATAGTCAGTATCCTACCATAAGGACCTATCAACGCGGCCTGTAGTCCCTTTCTTGCACCGGCATTCACCGCAGAAATAAATTCTATGCTCGTGTCAGCCCTCTAAAAGGACATTGCTTGAATGCAACCAGGATTTATAAGGTTTTCCTGAAGAGATGAATCAATTGGCCAACGGCGCCTTTGTCACCCCAGTAAGCTTAAATTGGAGTTCTACATTAACAATGCTGAGGTGCTTCATTTGACCGACAAGATCTACGTAGTTGGGCACAAGAGTCCAGATACCGATTCCGTAACATCCGCAATAACATATGCAAACCTGAAGAACGCGCTTGGCATGAAAGAGGCCGTGGCTGCCGCCGCAGGAGACATCAATGCCGAGACCAAGTTCCTCCTTGATTACTTCAAGGTTGCCTACCCAGAGAAGCTTACCGATGCGACAGACAAGAAGGTCATCCTGGTAGATCACAATGAGATGGCCCAGGCTGTGGACAAGCTCAACGTGGAGAACATCGTGGAGATTGTAGATCACCACAAGATCGGCGGCATAGCCACAGGCAAGCCCATATTCTTCTTAAACGAGCCAGTTGGCGCGACCGGCGGCATCATCGCGAACCTCTATGAGCAGAACAATGTCAAGATCAGCAGGGAGATGGCTGGCCTGATGATGTCAGCCATCCTATCCGATACCGTGCTCTTCAAGTCCCCAACCTGCACTCCTCGCGACAAGTCTGCTGTCGAGAAGCTGTCCAAGATCGCCGGAGTGGACCCAATGGCGTTCGGCATGGAGCTGCTCAAGGCCAAGAGCAACATGTCAGCTAAGTCGGCCAAGGAAATTCTCATGGGCGACTTCAAGAAGTTCGACTTTTCTGGCACCAAGTCCGGCGTGGGCCAGGTAGAGGTCATGGATCTGGCAGACTTGGCACCCAAGAGAGCAGCCATTCTCGAAGAGATGAACAAGATGAAGGAGGCCGAGAAGCTGGATATGGTAGTTCTCATGCTCACAGACGTCATGAAGGAAGCCTCAGATCTGTTGTTCGTCGGAAATGCCGCGGCAGCAGCCGGCTTTGAGAAGGCATTTGGCGGAAAGCTCGCCAACAACTCCATCTACAAGGAGAAGTGCCTCTCTCGGAAAAAGCAGGTCGTTCCGCCACTGGAAGGCGCGTTCAAGAAGTAGACCGTTCTTGATAAAAGCGAAAGATGGCTTGGGCCATCTTCGTTTTCATCATTTTTCATTTATAGATAATGAATTTCCGAAGCTTTTGCGTATTTTTTCCTTCAGCTCATCTGGCAAGATGCACGGATTGCGCAAGATCTCCTGAGATGCGTATCAGCGGCTTGGAAAGATGTCTCCTGGCGCAGGGCGGCACCTCGTAGTAGCCTGGCTCCAAGCTGCGCGGGACAACGTGCTGCACCCGGCCTTGCTCACGGGTCTTGCAGCGGCGGCACCGATAACCCTGGCCGCGACCTGCCGACTCCATCCTCCTGCCGCACGATGGGCAGAGCGGGCTGGACAGCTCCACCTGCCAGGCCAATTGCAGGACATTGATCTTCTCCAGGTTGACGGTGCCATCCCGAACCGATCCGAATACCTCCAGCTCGTCGCCTGCCGCCAGCAGACTGACAACTCCCCGAAAGTTCTTGGTGGGCTCGAAGGCAGCGCAGTTGATGCGCGCACTCCCATCCTGCAAAGGAAAGAATAGATGCCCCTTGGCAATAGCTCGCGCCGGCTCGGCTACAAATCCGTGAAGCCTGTAGCTCTGGCTCTCTCTGACAGAGCCGATCTCGCCCGCGAGGATGTGAGCATCGGTTCCCTGGTTGGTCAGATAGAGGACGCTTCTCTCCACGGGCTCGGATTTTATCATCTTGAAAGCCTGCATGATCGCCTGAGGATCAGAACCCCGAATCCCGAACAAAACAGGATCGCCTGAGTGAGGAGCAAAGACGATTCGATTATTATGATGGTCCACTGTATCCCAGGTCAGTGGATAGGTCAGAGCATCCGCACGCCAGACGGACTCTTCATCGATCTTGCGCGACGTGCCCCAACGCCCCCTCTCGCGGTAGGCAATCAGCTCATAAGTGAAATCCGGCAGATCCGATCCTACGGATGCAAGGGCCCCAATCAGGCCGCGCCCTTTCTTGAAGCCGCGATACCAGATCCCCTCAAGATCCAAAAGCCTCCTGGCTTCAGAGATCTCCAGAATCTCGGTGACGGCACGCCGGTAAAAGGCCTTCATCCTCTCAGTTACCTCATCCGCTATCACCAGGCCAGGGTTGGTGTTCGTCCCCGAGAAATCCGACAGCTCCAGAAGGGTTTTCAAGGCCACCTCCCTGACCTCATCCGGGCGGTCGCTATCCAATCGGAAGGACAGAGCTGCATTGCCACGGGTCTTATATCTGGCACAGGGATTGAGACGGATCAGTTTTGGCCGCCCCACGATCTCCCCCAGAGGCTTTAGCCTTTCCATGAGCACGGCGGCCAGGTAGGTGGTGCATAGACCCCTCTCAGAATCGGTATCATCAATTCCAATGAACATGGTCAAGCTTAAATAGCGGTCAAACGGAGATATATAATGATGGATAAAGAACTTCTCGCCGAGCAGGTGGAGGAGGTTCTAAGGCAGGCCGGATTCACCACATCGGATCGCTGCTATCTCCGTCCCAGGAGCTTTGACCTTGCCGCCCGAAAGGGGGATCTTTTCCTGCTGCTCAAGGTCCTCACCAACATAGACGGCCTTAACGAGCAGACGGCTACCGAGGTGCGCCGCCTGGCCATGCACCTCTTGGCCAGCCCCATACTGGTGGGAGAGAAGAGCCGGGATCAGTACCTGGAGCGGGGAGCGGTGTATTTCAGGTATGGCATCCCCACCCTCAGCCTGAACACACTGGCCGACTGCCTTTTGGACGATGCTCTGCCCCTGGTTTATGCTGCCCATGGAGGGCTTTATGTGCGCATCAACGGGGCCAGGATGAGGGAGATGCGCCTGGAGAGGGGCATATCCCTGGGCGCCCTGGCCTCGGAGATCGGCGTATCCCGTCGTACCATCAGCAAGTACGAGGTCGAGGATATGGACACCTCCGTGGACGTGGCCCTCAAGCTGGAGGAGATCTTCCAGCAGGAGCTGATCCAGCCCGTGGACCCATTCCATGCCGGACCATCGGTGGATGAAAAGGGGCCGGTTACGGACAACATCCTGCGTCTGCTCCTGGAGATAGGCTTTGATGTGGTTCCAACGGCCCAGGCTCCATTCAATGCCATAACAAGAACTGACGACCTGGTGGTGCTGACAGGCGTGAGCAAATTCTCGACAAGCATGCTCAAGAGGGCCCGGCTCATGAGCAGCCTATCATCCGTCGCCAGGACCAAGTCGGTTGTAATCGTGGACGGCGAGACGAAACTAGAGTGCATCGAGGAGACGGCCCTGATAGAGAAACGTGAGCTTGAGGGCATAGACCGCACCCGCGAGTTTGAGGACCTGGTGGCTGAGAAAAAGAGCAAATAGGAGCCACTCCCAGAGAAATGAATCCAGGGGGCGAGAAGGAGATAGCTTCATCACCCTGCGGGGCCATTTGCATCTTGGGAAAAATGATGAAATCGATCATGGATCGGATCAAAGAGTCCGGCAGGGTATTCATTTTTGGAATTGCCGGGGACAGCGGATCAGGGAAGACTACCATCTCACGCGGCATAAGACGGATTTTGGGCGAGGAGATGGTTTGCTCCTTCTCCATGGACGACTACCACAGCCTTGACCGAAGGCAGAGAAAAGAACGAAACATCACACCACTGCATCCTGATGCCAACCACCTGGATCTTTTGGAGGAGCACCTGGAGGCCCTGCGTCGCGGGGAGAGGATCGACAAGCCTGTCTACGATCACAGCCAGGGGAAGATCAGCGGCACAGTGCCATTTGGCCCGGCACCAGTGGTTATCGTGGAGGGCTTGCATCCCTTTTTCACGCCGAGGCTTAGAAACGCCATAGACTTCAAGATCTTCGTAGACCCATCAAGGTCAGTGAAACGACTCTGGAAGGTTCGCCGCGATGTGGGGGATCGGGGCTATAAGCCTGAGCAGGTGATGGCTGAAATTCTGCAGCGCGAGCCGGATTACAAGCTCTACGTGGATATCCAGAAGATCTATGCTGAGATGGTCGTCAAGATCCAGGATACCCGTTTTCACCCTCCATTGCCCGAGTCCGGCCCCAAGCCCGACTGGTACTCGGTGAGGCTCATTCAGCAGATTCTGGAGCAGCCCGTAACCGAGGTGGACCTGACAATAGATCTGAGCAAAATTTTGAGAAACTCGGAGCATGAGTTCTCCATCGGGTTTCAGCGGGACGATTACTACGGCAAAAAGGTTGGCATCATGACTGTAGACGGCGAGATCCATCAGTCAATGATCGCAGATCTGGAGAATAAGTTATGCAGCTCGCTTGGAGCCACGGCAGTCATCAGCGACAGGCGTGACGAGTATGTAAACGCCATTGGCCTCGCCCAATTGATACTGACATGGAATTGCATCGAGAAGCTCGAGCATCTGCTCGGCAGGAGCTAGCGCTTCTGCCCTATTTTTGCATTCAACCACTGCATTGCCAGCACTGCGATGCCTTATTACCAGCGCTCCCAGGACACGATCTCATCAAGAGGCTTCCTGGGCCTGGGGAACGGCTCTTCTGCAGGGTAGCCGAGCGGCAGCAGCGCCACGATTCTGACACCCTCTGGCACGCCTAAGATTGCCCTCGCCTGTTCCTCGTAAAATGCTCCGATCCAGCAAGTGCCCAACCCCAAGGAAGCGGCGGCGAGCGTCATGTGGTCCAAGGCGATAGCCACGTCGATTGCGTATGCCGGCTGGCCGCAGGTCATGACAAGATCAGAGGTTCCGCAGGCAGCTATGACCACAGGGGCCTGGGCCACAAACTGCTGGCTTCGTGCTGCTTCGGCCAGCCTGCCACGCGCCGTCTCGTCACGTACTACTATGAACCTCCAGTCCTGCATATTCTTTGCAGATGGCGCCAGCCGACCTGCCTCCAAGACGGCTAAAAGCTTCTCCTCCTCCACCGGCTTGCCCTGAAAATTGCGTATGCTCCGACGGGCCCGGATGGCCTGCATCAGCTCCATGTTTGCACCACTCCAAGCAAGATCATGCCCTCTTCTTCATCTCCCTCTCGATCTCTTGACCGGCCTCGGTAAGGCACCAGATGCCATCGTTCTCGGAGACTAGGCCATGCTGTGCCATCTCTCCCAGGATCTTCTTGACCGATGGTGCCGGGATGTGCTCGATCTTGGCCACCTTCTCCGCAGACAATTTGCCCTTAGAACCCAAAACCTGAACAACCCTCTCACGATGCTTGTTTCCCATGATAAATCCCATGTTACTATCTAAGTCTTCTGCCATAATCATTGCCTCAATTCTGCGTTAGGTTTATTAGCAGTGCACCTCAATGTTAAAAGTGGCGGGCAGTCCGGGTGGTTCGGCGTCACCTGTAACCCGAAATCGTCGACAAGCGGGGGACGAAGCTGACGGAAGACTTTGGGCGCTGTGTGCTCAGTCCAGTTGCCGACAATGATTCTCCGTCCTGTAGGGATAGCACCGGCCTATGGGCTTTCCTGAAGGAAGGTCTGTATGCCATAATTGCGGGAACCGGTTCAGGCCCGGAAGGGAGCAGACCCACCGCGGGTAACTGTCGCTTGCAGGTTTAAGGGGAGGAGAAGGCTCCGGGATTAACTGGCATGCAGCCTCGATGGCAACCGCCGGCGCGCCCGCCATTTAATCATCTCACTTTCCATAAAGCTTCTGTACTCCGTATTTGTCGCCGTTACCCAGAGTCCTCTGCGGACCGTTATAGAGGTTCATCACCTGCTCGTAGTCCTTCGTACGTGGATCTTTGGGAGACAATGTTCCGCCGTAATAGGTGGAGTAGATGTCATCGAGGCCAATGCTGTGCCCCAGCTCGTGCAGGGATACGCTTGTAAGATCTACCTTGCACGTGGTCTTGGCTATGTTCAGGTTCGTAGTCCACTGGTAATCCAGATTGTACCAGGTATCGGATTCAGTGAGGGAGTAGTAGCCACCTACCTTGGCTCCGCTGCTCCACCAGCGATTATAGGCGACGAAACAATTGCCGAATTTCTTCCAGCCATGCACGCTGTAGCCGTCTCTCCTGGGCCTCGCTGAGAAGGGACTGTCTACCGCCTTGCGGGAATCAATCTTTACAGTAGTCCCGTCTGCAAAGAGGTTGGAGGATACGGCATTGTCCCAGGCGTTAGCCGCAGCGGTAATTGCTTGTTGCGTTGAGTACGCAGAAAGCCCTGATGGCGTATTGGCCGGATTCAGGTAAAGCTGCACCTTGGGATTCTTTGTATTCCAGCGAAATCCAGTGAGCTTGTATGAGGAATATGATCCACCAGTTGCTGATGCTGCAACCGTGGGAGCCGTACTCGCTCCTTTCTCATCAGTCAGACCCATGTTCAGGACGCTGGCAGTAAAGCTGCCCATGCCGCCACCATCTCCCAGCATCCTCAGCCCAGACGTGCCCATTATCTGATTTTCGCTGTCGGGGGAGACTGAATTGAACGATTCTGCATTGAGAATGGTTGTATCATCCAATGCAGCAGATCCGCCGAAATATGCATACTTGTTTGCTGCAGATGCAAGATTGGCGACCATGCTCCCAGCTCCAGAGAAGCTGCCCTCTGCCACTGCAACATTCTTCTCGCCAAGAGCACCAGATGTCACCTTGCCACTTTGTCCTTCCATCACTGTGCTCTGTGTGGAATAGGCACATTCACCGGCATAGATGCTCTGCTGGCTGGACAGTATGCCTTTGGTGACCATCGCTTCCTGTCCGGAAGAAGTGGGACCAAGATTTCCCACCAGATTCAAAGCCATGTTTCCCTTGCCTGCCACATCCTGGCTCAAGCTGGCTGACTGTGCCTCGGCACTGGAGGTAGCAGAGACTAATAGCGTCCCCTGGCTTTTGATGTCGTTATTCAGGCTGTAGCCATTCCCAGAAAGCGATTGGGAGATCTCGTTGGATCCAGAGCCGCTCGCCTCCAAATCAGAAGAGATCGTTCCCTTGTCAATGCTAACATCCTGCGTGGCATCGGTTGAAGCATCCAGAGTGAAAGTGCTCTGTAGACTGGCCCGTCCACCTCCATCAATTGAACCGAATTCCAAGGAGATTCCCAATACAGTCCCGGTTACAATACAGAAAGCAATAAAACACATAAGTACTGATCGTAAGATGTTCAAATTCATATTCAAACCTCCTTATTTAAAATCTGAATATATCATATTAGAATATTTCGAGACCGAGCATGGTAAACGTATTTCAAAAAAATTTAGAGTAGTTATCGAAAAAAACAATAAAAATCTTCAAAAAGATGAAGAGAACATGCAGAAAATATTGAAGAAGGAACTTTTTTCGCTCTAAGACCAGTCATCCATCCATAGATAGCTTAGTAAGCAAGATAGAATCATCTAGAAGATAAAATTGCATTCACTGATATGTCTTTTGAAGAATAATTTGCTAAATAGGAAAATAGATATCAAATATCATATTTATTTGAGAATTTAGAGATCAATTAATACGCAAGCAATAAACATAATAAGTCCACTTCTATCCATCATTTTGGCGACGCATAGCGACCACCAACAGATCCGCGAGGACTATCATGATGATAATGATATCAGGGCTTAGATGGCTAGCTGCACCATTCAGCATCCTAGACAGCAATATGATATGGACTATAGCAGCTGCAATCAAATATCTCCCTGGCGCTTAAACCAAAATCCCCCTCTGTCATGGAAAAGATATTGCTGTGTCCGTCAAAGCAGCAAGGAATTCCGCCATTATCCGTTGTGCTGTTTAAAAAGACGGTTTTTGAGCTGATGCTTCTCCGGATGCTAAAGCGACCTACATATCTCTCATCAGACTCAATCGCCGTCGGATAGATCGAATGCTTGAAATCGTATTCGCTGTCAGTGAGCTTGTACTTCAGATCAGCTATGCCTGCACTCTCCGCCCAAATTCCGTATATCATCTCCCTGTCGGGCTTGAATCTGGCTGAGATGAGCGTATCATTGAACTTAGAGCTCTGGGGCAAGAGCATCGCCAGCACAGTCACATTCATATCTGTCAGCAGCATTCCGGCATTTGTTTTGGCGAAAAGCTTCTTGTTGTAGAGAAAATTGCTCGCCAAATAGTCTTGGTTGTTCCCGACAAAGCTCATGTCGTTTATATTTTCCCCAGAATAATTTATCTGCCTGCTGGACTTTATGATTACCGGCCAGCTCTCAAAATAATTCACTAGGATGTAAGGGCTGTTTGCCACTTTAGTCATGATTGCACCGACGGATTCCGTCGTATCCGACTTAAGAAATATGCTTCCTGCCAAGCTAAAATTTCCCTTCAAGGCGGAGGTTCTACCCCGCAAGAGGACATCGTTCTCCTCTAACTCGTAAAAGCTGGAGTGATAGGGACTCAGAGATCGACCGCGGTAGTCCACTGGAGACACAACTCCCAGGACGGATTGGGTGAGCTCAAAGCTGATATTCTGGCTGTCGCGTTCAATGGACCAGACCGATGTATTCGTCTTGACTTTGGAGGACCATATGGTGGCATCGACGTTGATGAGAGATGCGATGACTATGATCAATGCAATAATGGCGAACCTTCGGTGCTTCTCCCTGAAGCTATCCATTGATAAGAAAGACCGCCCATCAAAAGTCAAACAACGACCTCTGCCCGCCACGCTTCCCCCCTTCTCCGGCCGGTTCAGGCAGCCTGACCTCACCATACCTTCCTCCGCCACCTGCAATCACATCGACTCTGCCAGACCTGAAGCTCTGGATGGCCTCCCGGACCCTAGGATCGACAGAGAGCTCTGATAGATCTGCTTCTACCAGAACCTCTATCTCCGTACTGTGACTTGTCAGCTCGCTCCAGCACCTCTGCACAGCCGCAGCTGTGACGCTCCTGTAGCCCAAGGCAAGGGCAATGATCTCGGCCAGGGGGATGATATGCATGTAGGGGGGCCTATGAGAGGGATGCACAGGAGTCTCATAATCAGCCAAGAGGTTTACCCGATCCATGACGCCGAGCTTTATCCTCCCCCCACAGCCAGGGCAGCGTCCCATGAGATCATCCTTCTCAAAGAGAGAGTACTGCCTGTAGCAGCGGGTGCATGCAGTACGGTTGTACTTGCCCTCTGCCGGGAAGAAGCCAACATTGAGCAATGTGCTGCGCCCACCCTCGCGCCGGAGGGCCAGGCCGATCTCCCTAAAGCTGAAATCCTGCAGCTGCATCCGGTTGAACTCCCGAGCCAGCTTATTGGAACGAGGCGAATGGGCATCGGAGTTGGAGAGAAACGTCCGGGTGGACAGCTCAGCAATTCTGTCCGCATAATCGGTATCTGCAGAAAGCCCCAGCTCGATGAAGCTGATCAGGTCTGCCTTCTCTTGATAGCACTCGGCAAGAGAATTGTAGTAAGCATACATTCCAGTCCATGGAGTGAAAGCATGAGCAGGCCCCATGAGTCCGTCCGCCTCGAAGACAAGGTCTGCAATCTCTGAACCATTCAAATGCAACCGCGGCCTGCCGTCAGCCGACAGATTGGTGCTGTGGGCTGCGAAGCCCTCCCGCAGTTGCTCTGCTTTGCTGATATCCGGCAGGAATATGAGATGATGGACGCGTCTAGCGTCCTCTACCTCCACGCTGAGGACAAAATGAGTGCCGTCCAGAAGGTAGACCCCGTCAGATTCTGGAAGCCGCCTGATGGCATCTAGCCACTGAGGATGCAAGCAGTCTCCAGTGGCCACAATCTTCACACCCTTTCGAGCAGCCCCTTTGGCTATCTCAGGCAGAAGCATATCTGAGGAGACTGCCATAGAATACCTGGAATGGATATGAAGATCGAGATTTATAGTCAAAAACCTAACAAATTTAACTTATACTTTTTGCCTAAAAATTTC